>JAUWJP010000129.1 GCA_030607635.1 Candidatus Aminicenantota bacterium | reverse complement strand
TGGCGTCCGCCTTTAAGAGGACCTTTACTGTAGCAGCATGGCCGCTTTTTGACGCCCATATCAAGCCTGTCTGACCCATAAGCTTCTCTTTGGCATCAACCTTGGCGCCTTTATCCAATAGACCCTGTGCGACCGGAGAATGGTCGTTCACTGCAGCGCGCAACAACCCGCTCCAGCCATCTTCATGCCTCATATTTACGTCTGCTCCGTTGTCCAATAATGCGCTTACGGCTTCAGCACCGCCTCGCATTGCAGCAAAGAGCAAGGCCATCTCACCATCAGCCTTGAGCACCGCTCCCCTGCTCAGGAGAGCAAGGGCAGCCTGAGAACTCAACCGTCGTCTTTTCTTGGCATTGACAACCAAATATCGCGGGAGATAAGCCTCGAGCGGAAGCAGCGCTAAGGCTGTTTCTCGAGGGGCACCAGCTTCCTGAAGTAGTTTCACGACTTCGGTGTGATCTAGCGCCTCTGCCATCATCATGGCTGTCCGTCCATTTGTTGATGCTGCCTTGACGTCTGCACCCTTTTCCAGTAGGGCCTTCACTGTAGCTGTATTCCCGGCTGCAGCAGCCAGCATCAATGCCGTCTCATGGTAGACTTCCCCTTTTGCGTTTACGTCCGCACCTTCTTCCAGCAGCGCTTCCATAACTTTAGTCCGGCCGCTTGACACTGCCAGCAGGAGCGTTTGGCCAGCAAATCCGGATCTTGCATCGACATCAGCTCCCGCATCTAAAAGTGCCCGCACTGTATCTAAGGATCCGCGATACACGGGCGCAAGCAAAGGTGTTTGTCCGAACAAATTCTTGGCATTTACATCTGCCCCACGCTCCAGCAGGAGCTTAACTATGGGAGTGTGGCCTCTGCTTGCGGCCAAATGTAATGCAGTTTGATTTTGCTCATCTCTAGCATTAATGCCTGCACCGCTGTCCAGCAAAGCTTCAACTACCTCAGAATCGCCCTTGTTGGCCGCATTTATCAAAGCCAATCCGGTGTCGTGTATTTTTGCTTCCAAGACAAGAGCCAGCAGACGATCAACTTCTTCGACACCAGGTCTCCGGAGAGGAATATCCGAGTTGACTCGGTGGACGACAACAAGATTTGCCCAGGGAACTATATAGAGTCGATGGACGTTTATGCCGGAGGTCCAGTAAACATTGTCTTTAAGTTTAAGACCACCGGGCAGCAGCTTTCCTTTCAGGTACATCCTCCAATTTGTATAACCGTAAAGAGTCTTTGTTCCGTAATAAACAGAATATGGAGTCCAGCTCTCCCTGATCCATTTAGCTGGAACGATTTCCTGGCCGCGCCATTGGCCGTTACGGAGATACAACAGGCCGAATCGGGCCAAATCCCGGGCCGATATACGGAAGGGGTATGCGGGAAAACGAGTATTCACGTTATCGCCGTGGCTGCCGCGGAAGTACGTGCAATCTTCTACAGAAAAATCCTCCATTTGTAGAGGATCAGCAATGCGTCGTTTGAATTCTTCGAAGAGCTTGGTTCCGGTTTCTTGTTCGAAAATTGTCCCCAATACATTTAAATCCCAATTATTGTAATGAAAAAATGTTCCCGGCAGGTGGCTACCGCGCGCAGGATTATCAAACGATCCGCCAAGGTACAAAGCCGGAAGATAGATACCAGACCTCCCTTTAAGCAGATGTCGGATTGTGGCTTGTTTTTCAGAAGCTGTAAGCGGTTCGTTATCATCGATCCCCAGCTCTTCTAATGTGGCCTCGAGATCAATATGACCCTCATGGACGTGAATTCCAAAGATGGCATTAAGCAGGCTTTTACGCATGGAGTGTGCCCGGAAGTGCCTCGAAGTGTCGCCCCATTCGTCAAGGATAAGGCCATCGACAACAATCACAACAGCGGCGCTGCCGATCTTTTCAAACTGTTCTTTTGCGAGTTGAAGCTTCTCCGACGACCAGCCCAGCGCCTCCGGGCGGCTGGCATTCTTCCAATGCTCTCCTGGATATCGCTGCCGAGCGAATGAATGAAGGGAAAGCAGTAGGATCATACCCAACATAACTGCAGCTAAGACGGCGGCCTTACGCCAAAATCTTAGCAATTTAGGGGTACACAAGAGAAAATATAATGACTCTTTTACTCGGTATTTACTCATTGGCTTGATCTCCTTCAAATAGGTTGAGGATCGCCTCATGTCCTCAAACATCATTTATATCCTCTTGATATTAATTTTCAAGATAAAAATTACATTATTTTAAAGAAGAAAAAAAGAAATAACATAACCCTCAACAAAAATGTCGAACTTGCAGACTGGAACCTGGTAAAATGACGTAGGGTTTTAGGACAAAATTGATTTTTCGTAATTCTCTATTGAGGAGAAGCGCTGAGGAGCGTCAAGCAGGATTGAGTCCTCATCGGCGTAAGCAGTGGCGCCACTTAATTTCAGCAGGACCGAAACAAAGACTTTTAAAGCATCCTGCTGATCTTGAATCCCAGGGGAAAATTTTGTCGCATCAAAGCTTGTGCTTAAGAGCCTGATAGTGCGAATCTTCTGATCTTTTGTCTTTGGATCATCCATAAAGAGGTCAATCAGCAGGAAAGGCAGTTCTTGGTCAAGTGCAATTTCAGCGACAGCGATGGACTTTACTTTATTGAGTGGAAGCAATTGCTGCCCTATTTGATCCATATTCAACGCTATTTTCCCATCTTTCACATTTAATGGAGTTGCTTTGATTGCCATTATGGGCTGATTTGGAGAGGGGCTTCTTTCAGGTTTATCAGGCTCAACAACAGGCTGCACTTCGGGACTTAATTCTGACTGGACTTCGGGCTCAACTGCAGGCTGGACTTCAGGACTTAATTCTGACTGGCCTTCAGGCTCAACTGCAGGCTGCGGTTCAGGGTTTAACCCCAACTGGCTTTCGAGTTCTGATGTTAGCTGTTCTGTATTGCTGACTACTGCATGTGCCTCTCCCATATCGCTTACGGGAGGAGATTCTGGAAGTCTACTTTGTAATTCTTTCAATTTTGTCTTTAATACATCCTTCTGCTCATCAGTAATTCCCGGATGTTTGAGAGAGAGTTCAATCACTTTTTTTGCTATTTCAGGGCTATGTTCCGAAGCAGCACTGGCAAATTTCTGCAATAATCCAGGAGATGAATTCAAATCAACTTCTTCGATAAGTTCACTGGCCAGTTCTTTTGCTTCCTTATAATCTTGATGCCCGGTCAAATATGTCATAAGCGTAAATTTACATGTCATGCTGATGGAGGCTTGAGGAACTTTCTCCTTTAAATCCGCAAAATGTGCAAAGGCAGCATCCATTAGATCATGTCTTATCTCGCTCTCTATCATTCTGATATAAAATTCTGCCGCTTCTTTTTCCTTTCCTATCTCTTTTCCTTGATTCCAAAGACCTTCTACCACATCCTTATCCATAGGATTCTTTCTTGCTGCAACCAGGAGGAGGGCATATGCTTCATCAGATTTTCCTTCGTTTATTTTCTGAGTGGCTTCTTCAAACGCTTTATACCCTTTATCTACAAAGTGAACTTGGGCTTCAATCTTGGGATGAACATATTTTTCTTCTATCTTGAAACGTTTCATTCCCGCAGCCACAACAACACCAAGGATAAATCCCCAGATATGTGCCCAATGGGCTACACCGCCACCCTCAGCATTGACTGAGTCAATAGCATTGGCACTGAAAATTTCTAAAGCCAGCCATATCGGAAGCATCACCCAGGCGGGAGCTTTGAAGGTTCCGTGAATGATGAAGAAGAAAAAGAAAAATTTAATTTTGGTTCTCCAGTATCTTATAAGAAAAGCCCCCATGAGGCCGGCAATAGCTCCTGACGCCCCTATCAGCGGGCCCATAGAATTGGGATAATATAGAGAAAACATAAAACCCGAAAATAATCCCGCTATGATGTAAAAAGCAGTGAAAATGGGTCTTCCCCAGACGTCTTCGATGAAAGGACCGGTCAAATAAAGGAGAAGCAAGTTTCCGATCAAATGCAGCCATCCGCCATGGATAAACATATAGGTCACAAGACTAATAAAAGATTTTTGGGCTGGAATGAATCCATATTTTCTATAGGGAACATCACCTATAGTATTTTTCAACTTCTGAGATAGTTGATCTAGTTTCTGCTGTTCCTCATCTTGAAAAAGATGGATTTTACGAGATTCCCTTCTGCGGTAGGTGGCGAGCATTTCCTCAACATCTTCATTTTTTTGTTCTCTAAAAAGCAGCTTTTTAGTTTCCGGATCAAGCTTGAGGTATGGATGTTGGATATAATAATTCAAGAGTTCCTTTGCGGTGCTTTCTAATTCTTTGCCCGTCTTGCCTATCTCAACTGATATTAGAATATGTACGAATAAACAGCATGCCATTATGAAGAACGATACCCAGGGAAGCCTTCGAACTTTGTTACTTTCATGGCTAATTGGAATAATCATATTGATTTTTTCCTTCTAAACGCTTACATTTCCTTTAAATCTTCTGGCCGATAAGAATTAATCCTTTAATTACTTCATCTTAAACTGGGTTAGGTATAGTGCACAACCGTTACCGGGAGCAAGCACACAGGCAAGGGTCTCTTGATTTGCAATTTATCCTCTTTAATTGCACATTCCAGGTTAAGATTTAAAATGAAATTTTGTATTTTTGCTGAATATAGGTCAATCGCCTTTTGAGATGAATCGATGGGTTATTTTTCGATGATATAAGGGGGAAATAAATTAATGATTAGGGAGGTTCCAGCCTGTCCCCGTTTTGTGCTTTCTTTTTTTCTAATTTCCGATGATTTTGTACTCGTAATATTCCCATAATCATATGGTCAGACTCGGAAACTTGTAAGATGCCGGCAGGATCTTTGGGAAAGGATATGGTTTTATAATCTTTTTTCGCGTCAGGATAGAAAATGCCCCCAATTTCACTTGAGACCGGCAAGTCGCTTCTTTGCCTCATCAACTTTTGAAATACCAGGGTCGGCGTTTTTCCAGAGGTCGAGGAATTTCTGATACTGGTCGATAGCTTTGCCTTTCCAGCGTTTCTCCTCATACAATCTGGCTAACCTGTAATGATACTTGGGATGGATCAAGAATCGGCCCTTACTTTTTGGGTCAAAGGTAATCAGCCGCTCATATTCAGCGATGGCTTTGTCTAAATCCCCCTTCTGTTGATACGCTCTAGCTATTACATCCTTAAGAAAAGGTGTGTTATAGCCTATTATCTGACTAGTGTTTTGAAGCACAGGTGGACTAGGAGGGGATGCTTTTTCGAAAACGGAAACAGCCTTATCTTGGGAGCCTCCGGCAAGCATTATTTCGGCCTGGAGAAAACTAGCACTGAATATTGCCCCCTCTTTATCGCTTGGGACTAGCTCGGGAAATAAGGAGTTCAGCTCGTCCAGCCTGGTCTTTGCGGAATCTATTTGTCCTTCTCCCAATTCAATTAAGCCCAGAAGGAAGCTGAGCTGACTTTTAAAAGAAGATGCATTTTCCGGGTAATATTTTATATAAACATCGAGCC
>JAUWJP010000155.1 GCA_030607635.1 Candidatus Aminicenantota bacterium | reverse complement strand
GCCTTATTATTATGTCGTTGGAAGAATTCCTGGAAGTGTCCTTAAGAACCGAGGAAGGAAGCACTGAAATGTTTAATCTAAAAAAGAGACTACTTAAAAGAGTAACTACAGATTTAGATTCTCAAGAGCGAGATGAATCTGAGCGGATTAAAATGGCAACGTGCGTCATCCTTCTTGAAGTGGCGAGGTCAGATGATGAGTTCAGCAGCATCGAGAGAGCGACTATTGCCGCAATCTTTAAGAAAGATTTTGGAATATCAGCGGAGGCCATAGAAGAGATGATGGAAATTGCCAAAAGGAAACGAGAAGAGAGCATAGATGTCTGGGAGTTCACCCATCTGATTAATGAGAACTATTCAAAAGAAGAGAAGAAAAAAATCGTGGAGGCAGCATGGAGGGTGATCTATGCCGATGACAAACTCCACAGCTACGAAGACCATATTGTTCACAAACTGGCTAAATTGCTTCAACTAAGACACAGCGATCTTATCGAGGCCAAATTGAAAGCCAAGTATGAGAAAAGCTGAGCTTTAGTATGTTATAATGAATGAAACATTTTGGAGGGAAAAATGAGAAAACGTCACCTTAAATTGATAATTATTTTAATATTTAGCCTGACCCAACTTACCTTTGCTGGAAGTAAGTCTTCTACTAAAGAGCTGAAAAATGAACTCTTGGGGAGAGTGGACGAGAAGAGCCAATTATTAGTTGAGGTCAGTGATGCTCTCTGGGAATATGCCGAAATCGCTTTACTGGAATATAAATCATCGAAGCTCCTCGTAGGGGTTTTGGAAAAAGAAGGATTTGACGTGGAACGGGAAGTTGCTGGCATGCCGACTGCTTTTGTGGCTTCCTATGGTTCAGGAAAACCCATAATCGGGATTCTGGCAGAGTATGATGCTTTGCCCGGTCTTTCCCAGGATAACACGGCTTTTAAAAAGGCGCGCATTGAAGGTGGAGCCGGCCATGGCTGTGGCCACAATCTATTTGGGGCCGGAAGCCTGGGTGCTGCCCTCGCTCTCAAAGAGGTCATCGAAGCGCATAAAATTCCAGGCACTATCAAATTGTATGGATGCCCTGCCGAGGAAGATATAGGGGGAAAATTGTACATGGCTCGAGACGGTCTCTTCGATGATTTGGATGCCTGCATTGCTTGGCATCCAAGTTACGAAACAAGCGTAGACGTCAGAGGCAGCCAGGCTATTGATGACTTGGAGATTGAGTTCTCGGGAAAGACATCCCATGCTGCTTTTGATCCATGGAAAGGCGCCAGTGCTCTGGATGCTGTAGAAATGACAACATTCGGCATCAATCTCCTCCGTGAACATGTTAAGCCCACTGTCCGAATTCACTATGTCATAACTCAAGGGGGTAAAGTTCCCAACATTGTCCCAGAACATGCAAAATTATGGCTATGGGCTAGAGATTCTACAAGACAGGGAGTTAAGGATGTGGTCAAAAGGGTTGAAGAGATTGTTAAGGGAGCTGCTATTGCTACCGGAACCTCCTCAAAAATTAACTATAAGGGCAGTTACCACGAGATGCTCGTTAATTTGACGGGATCTAAAGTCATGCAAAAAAATCTTGAGATGATTGGCTCCACAACATACATGGATGAAGAGGTAGCCTTTGCCAAAAGAATCCAGAAAGAGACCAATATTGAACAGAAAGGTATGATTTGCGAGATAAACGAATTAGAAGACCACACAAAAGACCCTGAAGGCGGTTCGACGGATGTGGCCGAAGTGAGCTGGGTAACTCCAACTCTGCATCTTTCTACAAGTTGTGCTCCTTATGGTATTCCTTGGCATAGCTGGGCTGTTGTCAGCTCATCCAAACATTCACTCGGGTATAAAGGAATGTTCCTGGCTGCAAAGGTAATGGCGACAACCGCCCTTGACCTCTTCCTTAATAAAGAGGTTTTGATAAAGATGAAAAAAGAATTCAAAGATAAACTCAAGGGCTATACCTATAAAAGCGGCATTCCTCCGGGTCAAAAACCTCCCCTTCGAGTCAAGAATAATCCTTAGAAACAAAGAAATCGCATTATAACCGTAAAAAAACATCTTCTCGATTGGCTATTCTAAAGTTCCCCAGATCGATGAAATAAAAAACTACTTGAAAGATGCTAGGTCTGCTCTCCGTGAAGGGAATACTTTTCTCTATTCTTTCTTATTCAGAAAGGAACTCTTTTCCACTTATCCTTCTTCTCTGTAGCTCTGGATGAGGTTGATCAATTGGACCCGGTTTTTTACATCGGTTTTTTGATAGATACTATAGACGTGGTCTTTGACTGTCTGCAGTGAAATAAACAGAGTTTCACTTATCTCTTTGTTTGTTTTCCCTTCACATAATTGTTGAATGACATCTTCTTCACGCTTTGAAATTTTATATTCCTCTAAGAATTGTGTCATCGTCATAGAGCCAATTTTTTGAAGGACTGGTGCGATGAAGTATTTTTTAAGATATGCTCTCCAATAGAGGACGGGTGGAATGTTTCCCGAAAAAAATAACAGAATATAAAGGGCACCAAGTATACTGTTCTTGTTAGCGAGAAGAAAGAGGGTAATGCTCGCACTAAAAATAAACAGGATCAGATAAGCAAAGGTTAGTACTGCCTTTTGCTTTTTTTCGTCCTTAATTTTTTTTGCATTTATGAAAATCTGAGATAGGGCAATGATCAGAACCAGGACTTCTAAAGTGACATATAGATAGATTATGACGGATGAGAAAAAAGCGTACTGCTCATCTCCAAAATTTAAAAGATTTGACAATACTATTACAATGCCGTAAGCAAGAGAAACAAAAGCCAGGGTAAAAAAATAGCTCAAGTTAAAGTTCCGTGATAATTTTTTCTCTATTATTTCGCGGCATAATCTTATGAACATGTACCAGGCAAAGATCAGAAAGGGAAGGCCAAGAAAAGAGAAAAAATGGCCGATTGATTCTATTATTTGGAATGAGGATTCTTGCTGCTGGAGTATTTTTTTGGCGATTGCCTGGCCTAATATCCCATATACGCCAAAAACATTAATAAATATTTGAAAATACAGGTAAGTAGAAAGGTAGCTGCGCCTGTATTTCTTGTGCAGCTGATATGTAACCAGGATGGCATATAAGCCTGCCCAGATAGAGAGAAAAATTACTGTGATAAAAAGAATGTCAATCATTGCCCGGTTTCACATCATTCATTTCAAGATAGAAGTATACAATAAAATGACTTTTACTCAAAAAAATAAAGTACTTTCCTGAAAATTAAAATCCCACTAAAGTCGTGTTTTTGGGGAATCCTACTTTCGTTGGATGAAAAAAGATTTTTATTTTCGTATTTTAGCTATATGAAACATTTAGAATCGAAAAATCAAATTTTTAAAATGAGATAGGAGGTCAAAATGAATAACAAAAAAGAAATCGCTCCTACTCCAGTCCGCGTTCTGTATGCAACCGCTGGCTCAGCCTATGGTTTTGGATGGGACCGGATGAAAAAATTCTTCCTGGATCTCTTTCTTATTACCGTTATTGTTGGGGTTGTCTATATTCCACTCGCAATGATTAAGTCTCTTGATGGACGTGGAACGGTCGGAGGCGTCATTTTAAGCATATTTGGGCTTGCTTACTGGCTCCTTCTTTTGGACCCGATCGATTACGGCTCAGCTTTCGTCTTTCTCAAGGCTGTAAGAGGAGATAAGTTTGAGGTAAAGGATATCTTTTCGCCCTTTGAAAACATTGAAAGATACCTGAATGTGATATTGGCCGAAATACTGAAGTCGGCAATAATCGGAATTGGAATGTTTCTACTCATCGTTCCGGGTATCATATTTGCCTGTAAGCTGGCATTTGTAAAATACCTGGTTCTTGACCGGAACATGGGTGCAGTGGAAGCAGTAAAGGAAAGCTGGAATATGACGAAAGGATATGCAGTAGATATATTTCTACTCGGGCTGATAGCAATACCTTTAGCGATTGCTGGCTTTATCTGCTTTTTTGTCGGCATAATTCCGGTAATAATGTGGGTCCGCTGTGCTTTTGCGTCTATGTATTATGCTGTAAGCAAAGTTGGGGAGGAAAAGGCTGGTTAATTCCTCGCTCTCTGGAAAGATGCTGACCCTAGTATTCAGGAAGTAAGCGAAGCTAAGAAGCAACTGGCCGCCTTGCAGAGCAAGTAATTTTCTTTATTACTATCTCCGTGTTGAAAAAAGGGAGTTTAATACTCGGTAAAAAGGGGTCAAGCTTTAGTCTTTTTGAGCTAACTCAACATCCACCCAGAATGAGTATTTCTTTGGACCTTTGCTTAACCTAGCTTCTGCCGAAGTACTGCCTGTCCTTTGCGCTTCGCCCTCTTTAGCTCTGCGCTCTGATTCTCTGACGGCGCCTTGTTCAAGCCTTGCCATCCTCTGCGCTTTCATTCTTTCTGTTAAGCCTCCCCATTCAAATCCTACTTTTACCGTTTTTCCTGGTTCCATTTTGTGTTTGGCAGACAGCTTTTCCAGGATTCTGAGAGACATCACAAGCTCATAGACCATCATTTTCTGCTTTGCTTGCGCTCTAAATAAAGGCACTGCTAATTCTCCACCCAAGGCAGTGGGAGTTAGGATCTTACCTTTTTTATCTTTGACATCACCTTGATAAAAGAAATAAAAAGGTTTGGACCTAATATTATTCTTTTCAGCTTCTGGTAGCGGCCCCTTCTGCTTTTCTATGATGGCAATTAAACTATCAGCAGTTACTCGTCTCGTCTTGAAGTGAATCCCGTATTTTTTCTTCTTTTTGCCTTCTGTGTTTATCCAAAGAGTCATCCCCGTATCTTTAATCGTGCTTAGATATACTGGGTCCCTGAAGATGAAGAGCACATAAAGGT
>JAUWJP010000027.1 GCA_030607635.1 Candidatus Aminicenantota bacterium | reverse complement strand
ATGGCTCATGGGACCATATCTTGTCTCTGAAATAAACCATTCTCCGTTTACAGCATCTTCAATCTTCACAGCTTTATCTTCACATACAAGATAACAAACTCCACAGCCTTCACACGCTATATGGTCAATAGAAAAATAGATTTTATCTTGAGAAGTTTCCTCTCTAATAGCCAAAAATCGACATTTTTCTTTACACTTTCCGCATGCCGTACACTTTTCCTGCTCTATCTCCGCAACCACGCCTCCGCTAAAATCCCCTCTTTCCTTAATTTGAGGATTTAAAATAAGATGCAAATCTGCTGCATCTACATCACAATCAGAAATGACCGTTTTCTTAGCCAAGGCAGCGAAAGAGGCAACTAGAGAAGTTTTGCCTGTCCCTCCTTTCCCACTTATGACCACAAGTTCTTTAGGTTTTTTTGTTGCAGCGGCTCCGTACTGTTTAGCTTTTTCAATTTTCTTTTTTACTCTATTAATTTTCTTCCTTTTCGTTTTTCTAACAACTTTTTTCTCCTTGCTCGCTTTGATTATTCTATAAACTATTTTTTCAAAAAGCTCCTTGTACTGGGGAAGCTTTTCCACAACGATGTCCCCTCTAGAATAGACCTCGGCTACTTTTCGATCATCGGGGATCTCTCCCACCACTTCTAATTTTTCGCTCCGCAAATACTCTTTTAAATCATCATTCCTGTATTCAGCCCGATTCACGATAATCACAGGTTCCTGGCCTACTTCCCGGGACATGTCCACAGCCAATTTTAAATCGTTAATGCCGATTGGAGTAGGATCAGTCACGAGAACACATAAATCCTCATCTTTGACTGTCTCGACAACAGTTCAAGCTGTTCCGGGAGTAGAATCAAGGATATTGATTCCTTCTCCTATATGGTCCCTTACTTTTTTGACTAACCTGGGAGACATCCCTCCTTCTGCAGTTTCAAGAAGTGCATAGTGAAAGGCTATAGAGCCACTTTTACCGTGCCTTAAAACACCTATTTTTCTATCTTCCTCAATAACGGCATCTGTAGGACAAACCACTTGACATGCTCCACATACATGACACAGCTCTTTAAAAACCAAGACGTTCTCCTTTACCAACGCAATAGCATTGTAATGACAGACCTCAGCACAATCACCACAGCTAATGCATTTTTCCTCATCGACTCCCACCGGAGATAAAAGGGTTACATCCTCTTCCTCATCGATCTGTGGCTTTAGAAAAAGATGGCCGTTTGGTTCTTCAACGTCACAATCAAGATACCGAACCTTTTTTCCTTTTTCTGCAAGAATAACTGCTATATTGGTGGCAATAAATGTTTTACCAGTTCCTCCTTTACCGCTTGAAATTGCTATCTTTGTGTTCATTGGTCTCCTTTCTTTGCTTCCGTTACGAATGAAGTTACAGATTCGAATGTTTCTAATCTTTTCATTCTAAATATTTTCCAATCTTTTCTTCCAGGGCATCCTGTGGCATGGCACCAATGATAGAGTCGACATTCTGGCCCTCTTTAAATACAAGCAGGGTGGGAATAGACATGATGCTAAAACGTTCGGCTATTTCTTTGTTCTGGTCTATGTTCAACTTTGCAAATGCTATTTTCCCTTTGTATTTCTTAGCCAAATTTTCAATTATCGGATGAACCATAAGACAAGGAGCACACCATTCCGCCCAACAATCAACAACCAGAAAAGGGTATTTCTTTATTGCCTCACCAAAATTAGAAGTGGTTAAAACAACAGGATAATCTGGACTATCCACAAGCATTTTCTTTTTCTTCTCCTCTTCTTCCATTTGAGCCAAAACGGCCTCTTTGTTTGAGGAACCGTTAAGGATAAGTTGATAGATCAGCTTTTCTTCCGATATAAGACCAGATATTAAAGATTCACTGTTTTCATTCATTAAAACGAACGGCAAAGCTTGTATGTTAGAAATTTTTGCCATCTTCATGGCCTCTTTTACCTCTATTGCTCGGCTTACAATTCTGCCTGGTAGTTCAACGGCTATTCGGTTGCTCAAAAGAACAGCCTGACTGGATGCAGGCGAGTCTAAACTGAAATAAGTTTCAATCAGCACATTTTTATCTATGCTTTTTAATTTTTCACTTGAAGAATGATTTAGCCCGCTTTTTCTTTGAGAAACAAGTGATATAGTTTCAATAAGTGAACTTGCTATCTGCCCAGCAGGCACTCCCCAGTATTGTATGGAAAAGCCGTCATTTTTGCCGATGACAATGGTTGGAGAGAAAGACAGATCTATTTTTTTTGCAATTTCATTTCCAAAGCTTAAATATTCTGATTTTATTTTATTATTTATTTGAGAGAGCTCTTTTACCAGTTCTTTACTAAATTGAGCATGCTCAGGATTTTCACCACTAATAATGATGCCCCGTGTGAAAACCTTAACATCCACATCCTCTATCAATTCCTGACTATACTTTCTATTTAAAAATTCTCTTGTTTGGGGATCAATTAACATCCTTAATTTCCTCCTTTCATGTTTTAATAATGGATATCCATTTCTTCAAATCTTCCTGTTCATTCCCGGTTTAGTGAGCAGGCTATTCAATGAGATGGAGTTTAATTTCCATCTCGGCCGCCATGATCCTCGCTCCATTCATTCTTCAACCCGGACCTCAGTTTTCCTTTTACTTATTGTGAATTTATTTTTATAAGTCATAAATGGCTTCGGGGACGAGGTGCATCGTACCGGAAAAGGTAAGCCAGCTCTCAATCCGAAGGGATTTTACAGGTGGGGCAGACGCCGCTTTCGCATTCAGAACTATCTTCACCTAATGACGTAAACACGGAAAACTGCTTAATAGGTTCTGAACCACCACACTTCGGACATGTCACACCCTTATTGGTACCATCCAAACTCTGGAGTAACTCAAATTTTATGCCGCATTTTCGGCATTTGTATTCATAAATAGGCATCGAACTGCCTCCTTAAAAGATATAGGCATCCATAGACGTTTACCTGAAGCTCTTTATTAAAACTCCGCAAAAATGCGCTCTCAGGGTAATTTTTATTTCTTATATGCATAAGCCCTTTTCGTATTTCTTCCATTTCTAGCCGGAACAAATAAAAGAACAGTCTGATCTGCTGAATTGGCTATAATTCTTTTGCTGTTTCATAGCCATCCCTAATTGCATCCTGGGCATTCCCGACTCTCTTTGCATCTCCAACTACGTAAACTGGCATCTTTTTCTTTAACTCCTCCTCTAGGGGATTATAGCTGGTCATGCTGGTAGAGACCACAATGACATCTATATCATCAAAACGGATATTCTTTCCCTTTCTTTCAGCATACACAGTCCTTCCTTCAATCTTTTTGATATAGGTATGGTCACTGAAAACAGTTCCTTTTTCTTTCATCATCTTGAGAGAAAGATTTTTGGCAATCATTTCCATATCTTCACCAAAATCAGTTGTTCGCTTGACAATTATTATTTTGTTGTCTCGGGGAATCAAAGCGGTAGCGATATCAACGCCAATTAGCCCTCCACCCACAATCAATACTTTTTTATTTTCAGGCAAATTCTCCTCCAGTAAAATATCAGCCCAGTGAAACTTGTTTAATCCGGGGATAGACGGCAGAGCTGGTTTAGAGCCAGTGGCCAGGATGACACCATCATATTTGGAGATAAGGTTTGATTCGGTCGCTTCTTTAAAGATTATATTCACCTTATTATATTCTAATTCTTCTTTAAAATAAGGGACGAGCCTGGCCATTGATTTCTTATAGGGGGTCAGGGGAGCTAAATTGAACTGTCCGCCCAAGGTATTTTTCTCATACAGGTCAATTTCATATCCTCTTTTTTTCAGAGTTATGGCCGCTTGCATTCCCGCTAGTCCTCCCCCTACCCCAGCATAGTTTTTATGTTGTTGTGCAGGCTCAACAGCTTCCGTTTCTCTTCCTACTTCTGGGTTTACCAGACACTGGAGTCCCTGTCCTGATTTTACACCCCCCAAACATCCTTCCACACAGGCCAAACAAGGCCTTATGGGACCTTTTACCTCAGCAAAATATTTGCCAATAAAGTCTGGATCTGCGACTAAGGCTCTTCCCACGGCTATATAATCTGCTGAATATTCTTTTTGTAATTTTTCAATATCCTCAAGGCTATTTATCCGACCAACAAATATCGTCGGAATATTTACCTTTATTTTGATTTTCTTTGCCATTTCCCAGGTCTTTCCTTTTGGAACAAACATATGCTGAAAGAACCAGGGGGGAGTAGAGCATACAGTACCAGCAGATACATGTATGGCGATAACTCCTTTTTTCTCAAGAAGTTTGGAGAGTTCTATCATCTCTGGCAATTTTATGCCTTCAGGAATCATTTCATCACCACTTATTCTGACAATTATCGGTAGATTCACAGAATCCATGACGGCTTGCAGAGTTTCCAGAGGAAACCTTATCCTGTTTTCAAAACTTCCTCCAAATTCATCGGATCTGTCATTAACAAAAGGCGAAACAAACTGGGCCATCAGATAACCATGCCCGAATTGTATCTCAATGATGTCGAAACCAGCCTTCTCAGCTCTCACAGCCCCTTCTCCAAATAGATTAACGGCTTTCCTCATGTCTTCTCTGCTCATTCTTTTTTGCGTCGCTCATCCGTTTTCACAGGGATTATCTGTTGAGGATAGAAAATAATTGCCCGGAATGTGAGGCTTTGCCATTCTTCCCGGATGATTGAGATGGGCAATGGCTTTCGTTCCCGACCGGTGAATTAAATCCACTAATTTTTTCAATCCTTCTATTTTATTATCATCATCAATCCCGATCTGTGTTGGCAGTTCCCTCAAGCCTTTGTCCAGATAAAAAGGTTCAGGAATGACCGCGCCTAAATATGGGGACATTCTTTTATAAAAAGCAAGATGCCTTTCGGTTATTACACCGCTTCCATCGCTATAACCTGTTTTAATAGGGGCAAAAATGAATTGATTTTTTAATTTTAACATTCTTTTCCCCCTTTTGTTGTTTTTTTCTCATGTTCATTTAATGACTTTTAATAATTTTAAGTTGAATAAGGATATTCCTTTTCTCCGGCACAAATTTCAATTTTTAGCCAGTTCTAAGGCGGGACAAAAGGGCATACATAATTTTTGTTGTAGGCACACCAAGGATTATAAGTTTTGTTAAAATCAAATATCCATTTACCTTCCGGCGTGAGGTGTTCATCAGGCAGTAAATCCAGATATCGTCCCGCTCCATATGTCTGTTTGCCGCTGGTTATGTCACGGAAAGGAATAAATAATCTCTCTTCTGAGATAGTATCTTTATAAGCCTGAAGTTTACATTCTTCTTTTCCTACCTTAAAGCGGAATTCCCCCCAACGAATAAGATTTCTCACATTACCGATAGTATCTTCTATCTCCAATTTTTTCTTCTCGCTGTGCTCACGAAGTTCTAATTCGAAACAATAATCTGCGTTAGGTGGGTAATAATCCAGTCCTGTAAACTTGCTCCGTTCTTCAAAAGGAATCGGAGACTGAAAATGTTGAGCAAAAAAAATATCCTTTTGCTCTCGCTCCATCTTAATTTCTCTCTCCCACTCAGAAATTACCATGGCTAATCCTTTCCAAAATTCAGTATATATCCATCGTTATAAGAATTATCGTGTATAAGCCTTTTAAAAAATTTATCGTGCAAAGAAAATCCTGCTTCTTCAACTTCTTTTATTACATCTTCCAATTTCATATGAGCTAATTCCATTAAAGGATAATCATTTTTGTGATGCTTAGGATAAAGAGAAAAAATCCCTCTAGGTCTTAAAACTCTATGGAGTTCATGATAAATGATCTTTCTGTCTTTTAAATAATGGACAACATCATAACACAGAATGAAATCTAAAGAATTATTTTCCAGGGAACTTATTGATTCTTCTTTGATGACTTCTATATTTTTTATATTATTTTCCTCTATTATCTGCGTCAATCGATCTTTGGAGACGTTCCCTGCAGGGAACGTCCCTTAATATTTAAAATTTCCCTCCTCTGTGTCCTTTTCTCTGTCTTCGGTGTTTTAGCCTTCCACCTTTTCTGCTTCTGCCGAATGATGAACCAACCTTAACAAAGTTGTCCATTGTCTTCTTAATTTCATTTAAGAAAATCCCACCTTTTTCTTCCGCCCGGTGTTTCTGCTTATTGCTCGAAAATGTTTGTTCAGGGTGAGGAACGATTCGATTCAAAGAGTAAGGAATGGAATACTCTCTTTTTGTAAGATAAACGTCTTTTTCAGATACTTGATGGATTGCATATACTGGGCATTCATCCATACATTGGAGACACTCAATGCATTTATTTTGGTCGATGAAGGCTTTATTCTGTATTATTGATATAGCCTGGACGGGACATATAGAAATGCAAAGACCACAGGCATTACATTTTTCAATATCAACTGATACAGACATTGCTAATTTTTTATGACAAGATAGATTGTGCGTTTTTGCAATAAATTATAAGCAATCATTAAAGCTTCATATTTTTGAGAGAAGAAATTTGCTTTATTTATGATTTGAAATTTTCTCCAACGGACTGGCAAAATGAGGCGTAATACATAAGACTTTCTTTTATTGGAAAGATCTTTATTTAATTCTGTCGATAATACTTTTTCCATGGAGATCTCTTTTGGGAGAGGCAGTCAGTCAAAGCACCCCGTATTGTTTCTGCCGCCAGTTGGGCGCAATGGACATCAGGTTCTGGTAGACCTCCCAGTTGTTTGAGAATAAAATCTGCACTGATTAACCCAAGAGCCTGAGTGAAAGATTTGTTCAGAGCAAGCTCGGTAGCCAAGCTGCCGCAAACGATCGTAGTGGCACAACCATCGGTTTGAAATCCGCATTCTGAGATTTTCTCATCTTTCATTTTTATGAACATCTCCATGGTATCGCCACAAGGCCCTTTCACTTTTGCATGCCCATCTGGATTATCTATTTTTCTGAAGTTTCTTGGATTTTGCCAGTGGTTGATGACTGTTTCAGAATATTGTTTTCTGGTTTTTTCCATAATCTGATCTTGGAGCTCGCAAGCGAATTTTTCAAGATCCTCATCTTTTTCCATTTTTTCCCTTCTTTTAAAAACATATGATTGGTTATCGGCAGTCTTTACATAATCCGCAGAAATCGATATTATGATCTTTAACAATAAAATTATATTTTCTGGCTAATTTCTTTTCTATCTTTCCTACCAAGTCCAGTTCCTCATCTAAAAAATCGCTGTAATCAATTATTTTTCCACAGTTAGTGCAGATAAGGTGATGATGTGCCTTTTCTTCGCTTGACCTGTATTCATAGCGGCTCTTCCCCTCACCTATATTTAGTCTATTAACAAGACCCATCCGGGATAATAGGTCCAAATTGCGGTAAATCGTGCTCAGTCCGATCCCCGGATATGATTTAAGGAGAGTATCATAAATTTCTTGTGCACTCATATGTTTTAATGTACTGCTCAAAAGATCCAGGATTGCTTTGCGTGTTAAAGTCCAGCGGAAAACATCTCCTTTGAATCGGTGTCTCCACATATGGGCTAAAACCATTTTTCTGCCTGGTTGCTAATGAAAATTCATATCATAATGACAATCATTTTCATTAATAACGTAGAATTTAAAATTATACTTGTCAAGAAAAAAATTTTAAAGCTTTTGTTTTTATCATGATGATTTCCCTATACGGCATTGACTAAACCGCCTACGAGATAATGCGGATAAAAGCCGTTTAAGTTTAGTATATAAAGGATGAACTGGAGGTTGATGATGAGCAGGCAAAGAAAAAGTGATAATCAGGATCTGGGCCGAAAAGCCCTGAAAAAGCGTCTCAAAACCATGAAGGGGCTGATTGACAGCCTTGTCGACTCTTAAGAGCCAAGGCAGCGAGCAGGCATTATAGTTTAAAAGACAAAATTAGCATCTACTCCAACGGCGTGAAATGTATATTTAATGCCATTTTTAATTTCCCCTGAGAAATATAGATATGACGCATAATAATTAATTTAACCACATTCTTACACAGATCTCTTTTTATTTTTGTCACTTCTGCCCAATTATTACTTAATAAACTCCACTTCGTAATTATAACTCCACTGATCGAAAAACAAATTTCCTCCTTCCCACTCAACCTCACCACGTTGAAAATCTATAGTATCGGAACGTGGATAAATTTTTGCAGGATAGAGCGGCTGAGTATAATCATCATTCACAATAAGTCTGTAGTTCTCCATATTACCCAGATAAAACCATTTCACATCATCATCCTTTGAGTCGAGCAAACCATAAGTTGCATCAACTGGAAGCCACCCATAAGGTTCGAAATAGATCTTTCCCCAATCGTGCATCCCTGCTCTGCCAGGTGTAGTTGTCCAGCCAGATTGCCATTTTGTAGGAATGCCGTTTATTCGGCACAAGGTTATGAAAAGAATAGCTTGTATACCACAATCACCATGCATATTCTGATAGCAGTATTTGCTGATATTTCTGATAGTTGAATAATCCCGAGCTGATGCCCATGGAATATTATCGTGAATCCATTTAAATATTTTTTGAGCTATTTTATATGGATTGGTCTCCTGATCCACTATTTTTTTTGAAAGTTCTTTTAATTCTTTGGTGAAAACGATATGAGGAGGTCGTTCTTGGATAAATGCTTTTAATTCTTCATTTAATTGAACTGGCTTAACTTCTTCAGGATTAATCTTATTATAGAATGCATAACCTGTGTATTCAAAAATGCCTTTAAAGGTTGTTTTTTGACCTTTAACAGCAGGTGCTTCAAAATAAATAGTCCTCTGTAAATAATCTCGATTATCACTCAAAATATATCTTTCAGGGAAAGCTGAAATAAGTTTGATATCTGTCTGACGATTCATTTTTTCTCGAGGAAATGGCAACCAACAACGAATGATTTTACCCTCTGGCACAGCATCTTTATTTACTGAAAGAGAATATTTTATACGAACTCTCGTTGGTTTAACATATTTACATTCTTCTTCCTTAGCCAACTCAATTATCTCTCGAGCAGCTTCGACGCGATTATAAAGTTCAGGTTTTTTTGGCTTTTCCTTTTCCTGTTTAATTTTCTTTGCTTCTTTATTTATGAGAAATAAATTATGCGCTGCTGGATTAAAATATTTTTTTTGCCCATCAATAATCATATATTCCAGTGATTTTTCCTTTTCCCATTTTTCTAAATCTTTATCAGTTACATCAGGAATATATTTTTTAACATACTCAATGACTTCTGCGCTAGATCTAGTGAAATCTTTTTTAATCCTCTCCAATCTCTCAATTTCAAAAATAATTTCAAGTCTATCTAATGAAGATAGATTTAAATTAACAGCTATCTCTTCCCTCATAAATTCTTGAGCTTTTGAGAATTCACCTTTATTGATAAACTTTTGAAATTTCTCAGGAATAGCAGCATGGCTGCTTCCAACACAAAGCATAAATATGAGAAAGATCAATAAATAATCATACTTTGATTTCATGGATACCTCCTCTTAATATTTTGGGTTCATCCCAATAATGAGTACCCAGAGAGGATGCCTTCTGCATGCCTCACCATCGGTGTCCTCTGTATTTTTCGTTTAAGGAAATCCTTTATTCTTGGATCTTCTCTGACCTTTTCAAAATCCTTTTCTTTCATAATCCTATGCCAATCGCTAAAACCTGCCTCCTCTGCCTCTTTAAGATATTCCACTGTCTTTTCTATGTTCCCTATTGAAGCATAAAGTTTGGCATAGATGAAGAACATTTCTGATGTATTAAAAAAGGGAGAAGAAATATTAATGGCAAAGGCTTTATGCTTTTCTAAATAATCGGGATCAAGCGCAATTCCTTTAGAAAGATAAAGCGTGCCCTCTTCAACCTTACTCTGGGCTAAAAGAAGTGCTCCCAAATTATAGTTAGCAGAGACAAGGTTAGAGGATATGGAAAGAGCTTTCCTGAGTATTTTTTCCGCCTCCTTGAACTGTCCTGTCATGAAATATACACTTCCCAAATTGTTATAAGCTTCTACAAAGGAAGAATTTATAACAACTGCTCTTTCAAACTGCTTCTTAGCCAATTTGTAATTTTTTTGATCAAAATAGGCGATTCCTAAAAGATTATATGTTTTTGATGAATCAGGCCTTAAAGCTATAGCTTTGCTAAATTGCTCTATAGCCTTTTCGTAATCACTGCTATCCAAAGACAGAACTCCGTGCCTCAGGTAAAAATTAAAATCTCTCTCTGCAGGCATTATCTCGGGTGAAGGAGGTGCTTTAGATGTAGTGCAGGCAGAAATAATTATTAGGAAGATTGCTGCAATGGATATAATTCCTTTCTTCATAGAAGTCCTCCTTAAGAAAATAATACTTAAATTTATCAGCTTGATATTTTTGCCTTTATAATTGCTATCAAAGATTATATTACAGAAAAACTTTTAATTCAAAATGAGGATCTCTTTTCAGGAACGAACAATGCACATCCGCCCTAATCAGTATTCATGCCTCTGCCGATGGAGTCCCTATTCTCTGGAAAAACAGAGATACCGGGAAATTATCCAGAGATGATTGTACTGTAAAAATAATTGAGGAATTAAAACCAAAAAAGTAGATAAAATCCTTCAAATCTAATATAAGCTCTCTCCAGCTGAGTTTTTATTTGCGCTTGACGTTTTTTTTACCTGCTTTGACCTTCTTATCCTTCCCGTGATTTCCCTTCGCCTTTGCTTTTCCTTTCCTGTTTTCCTCGTTAATGGTGAGGAAGTTCTTTCCCTGGCTCCGCATCTTTATGACCGCTTCAGGTTTAATCTTGTAGTGTTCGGAGATAAACCTGAGGTTGACAAGATCGGCAACCTCATAATCGTTCAGGACAATCTTCTTCCATTCCTTTTTGGACCGGTACTTCTTAAAGTGACCGTAGGCCTTTCCATAGGGAGGCCCTATTTTCTCCACCGCCACAGGAACATAGAAAATCTCCGGAGTGAGGCCGTAGTGGAAAGTGACATCGAGCCACGACAATCCTTTTATCCGGAGACCGATGATGACTGAAGGATCTACACGGGTCCGGGCAGATAGAAAGTATACAACAGGGAGTTCTTCGTCGCGAAGGCGGTAGCGCTCTTTAGTGGCCACAACCGCCCTTCCCGATACCCCGTAGTAATCACTGACAGCCAGATAAAAGCTCCGCAGTTTCCCGTCGGAGACGGAAATACCGAGATCAACCTTGCTTTCTTGGGCCAGCATCATGCCGGGAATCAGAGAAAGGATCATCAAAGAAATGAAAAGTCTGTTCATGACATTCTCCTTTAAGCCATGACTACTTTGAAGTATCCTTAAAGCCAGGTCAATCGCCT
>JAUWJP010000032.1 GCA_030607635.1 Candidatus Aminicenantota bacterium | reverse complement strand
TCTCTTGCCGTAGGTTTTGGAAACAGTAAAAGCATATGACGATAAATACGGAAAGAAAATTCCTGTTATCGCCGCTGGAGGGATCTTCAACCGAAAGGATATAGCTAGGATGCTGTCCCTGGGTGCCGCTGGAGTCCAAATGGGTACTCGTTTCGTCTGTACCGTGGAGTGCGACGTCTCCCAGGAATTTAAGCAGAGCTACCTTGACGCTAAAGAAGAGAATATTGTTATCATAAAAAGTCCTGTCGGCATGCCAGGAAGGGCCATTAAGAATAAATTCTTGAAGGATTTAGAAATTAAGGGAAAACTTAAAATCAAATGTCCATACAGGTGTCTTTCTGTCTGCAAAGTTAGTGAGGCGAAGTACTGCATTGCTCTGGCTCTCGTAAACTCTTACTTCGGAGATGTAGACCACGGTCTCATTTTCTGTGGGCAGAATGCTTACCGTTGCGACAAAATCGTAACGGTAAAGGAACTTATCTCAGGCCTTCTTGCCGAACTCGAAGCGGCTTGAGTAGGTCCTGCAACATCCTTTATTTGATTCGGCAAGAGAAAACCCAAAAAATCTATTAGCAGCTATTCTCAGTCAAATTTGTCATATATAAGATAAGTATTGAAATGTATCATATATTAGGATTAAATTATTAGTACGTTACAATTCTTGATGGGCAAGCATGCAAGTTGATTGTGATCCAAATGCAGAATTTCGTTCTTTTAAAAAATATCCATGGTAAAAGAATGAGATTTTGAGAATGAAGCTGAAATACTTGATTTCAGAAGAGAAAAAACATCGTCGAATTTTGGATAGGCTTTTTCTAAACTCGAAGTTCTGAAAAAGAACAAAAGAGTTAATAAAATGATGTTTAAATAATATGAGGAGGATAAAATGTGTGAGGACGATATTTTTTGTGGAGTCAACGAAGCTAAATCAGCGAGCGTGGATGAGATGACTGATTTAGAAAAAAAGCACACTCCAGTTATTGAATCTCCAAAAAAGGTGAAAAAGGGAGAGCCTTTTGAGGTTCAGGTTGAAGTTGGAAAGCACATGAAACATCCAAACGAAAATGCTCATTACATCGAATGGATAGAGCTTTTCTCGGGGGAGACTTTTCTGGCAAGAGTCGATTTGGTGCCCAGATTGACGGAGCCTACAGTGAAATTTGTTGTGGCTCTGGATCATGCCCATCCATTAATTGCTAAAGAAAGATGCAATCTCGATGGATTGTGGCAAAGCTTCCCGGTTGAAATTGAACTTGAAGAGTAATAGGTATGCAGCTTGAAATGGATGCTATAAACTTTTTCCAAAATGCTGCATCAGAGACAGACGATCCCGTTGCCAAAAAAATATTCACCGATATCTGCGATGAAGAAAAATTTCACTATGACCTTTTGCAAGCCCAGCACGACTCTGTGACAAAGTCAGGTTTCTGGCTGGACAGTGCGGAATTTCAGATGGATGGGAAATGGTAATCTATTTCTTGCCACAAAATATTTGAGTTCGGATAAAATAACATTTAAAAGCATTCTATCCATAGTATAAAAATTTTAGTTAAGAGGAGGGGACTAAAAATGAGAAAATCAAGATATTTAGTATTAATAGCAGCAATTTTCTTCATTTCAGCAATATTTGGAGTCAGTAATGGGGAATTCAGCAAGAATATAACAAATGAAGAAACACAAAAAAAGTATAACTACTATGATAATCCCCAGGTCTGCCTTGGCTGTCATATCGAAAAGTTTGAAATGTGGGAAACTTCACAGATGTCCAAAGCATTTACCGGGGATTTTTTCCAGGCACAGTATTATAAACTTGCTTTAGTAGATGCCGGCAGAGATGAAAAAGTGAAAGGGCTTACGAGCAGTTGTATAGGGTGCCACTCGCCTTCTTCCTTTAAAGCCGGCGATTATCCTCCAACTCCTGCAGATTTGAAGAAAATCGATAGTTTCTGGAACCAGAAAGGCGGCATAAAACTTTTTGCTGATAGGGGTGTTTTCTGCGATTTTTGTCATACGATTGAAGATTTTGAAGGCACTGCGCCTTTTAATCATAACTATGTTTCCAATGCTACCCCTGGGATTGACCCAAAAAGGGGTGACCTTGAATTTCCCTGGTCTCCCTACCATAAAACAGCGAATTCGGAGCTCCACGCAGATGCACAATTTTGTGGAATCTGTCACAATGAATTGAATGATTTCGGTGTCTGGGTTAAAGCGACAGAAATTGAATATCAGGACGGTCCTTACCCTGCTAAAAATATAGCCTGCCAGAACTGCCATATGCCTCCTGTTGCCGGCAAACCTGCTAAAATGGGTCCGGCAAGAGATGAAAATCATGATCACTGGTTTGGCGGAGGTTTCACCGGCTTTGTTGAGGGAGCCGCAAAGATTACAATAAATATTGAAGGAACTGATTTGAAAGCAGGAGAAAAAATTAATTTCAGTATAAAAGTTCATCATTTAGCCCCGGGACATAAATTTCCTACCGGTTCTTCTGAAGAAAGGGATGTCTGGCTGCATGTGGGTGTTTATGATAAAGAGGGAAATGAATTAGACCATATAAAAATACTCAGGAATCCTGGCGATCCTAACGATAAATACTTTATTACTACAAATGATAAGGTCGCCTATCCTACTCACAGCAGATACAGCGAGCCGATTGAGAGAGATAGCTTGCCTGAAGGAGATAGACTTTACCACAGTGCGTTTATTGATTCGAACGGTAATTTTACCTTCGCTCAATGGTATGCCACAAAGGATATAGAAAACAGGTTGAAACCCCTTGAAGAAAGAATAGAGCGGTATCAGTGGATGGTTCCGGATAAACTTGCCGGTCAAACTGTGGTCTTAAGAGCTGTCCTTAACTACAGGAGAATGCCCGATTCTTTGGCAAAGTATCTTGGTATACCGACAAGACCGACACTTGAAGTTAGCCGAGATGAAAGGATTCTGAAAATATCGAAGTAAAGGATAAGGCAAAGAAGTTTATCTTTTGTTAACTGTTGAAGTTTCGGGTATGACAGGTGTGTTTGATAAATCAAACACCTACACAAGATGAATCAGGCCCATCTAGAATTGATTATTTTCTGACGATTTTTTTATAAAATCAGCGATTTTATGTTGATATTATTATGAGGCAAGGCGGCTTAGGCCATACTTTCGAGCCAATTGTAGTGCCTCTCTATATTCACTTCTTTTAAGGCGCCTGGATAATTCTGGATAATCAAAGGCCTTATATTCTGGTCGGTACTGGGCCATTAGATTGAGGTATGTGTTCTTGGGAAAATTCTCCGCCACAAATTTTATAAACTTATCAGTACCTGCAAGGTTGTTGGGTAGGATTAAATGCCGAATCATCAGACCTCTCACAGCGATTCCTTTTCCACCAACTTGTAATATTCCTACCTGGCGTTGCATTTCTTTGAGGGCAATCTTGGCATAATATGGATAATTGTAAGTTTGCCCTGAATATTTAGCGGCATGCTCTGGATCCATAAATTTACAGTCTGGGAGATAAATATCAATTATCCCATCCAGAAGTTGGAGAGTCTCTGGAGTCTCATAAGGCGCGCAGTTATAGACCAAGGGAATGTTCAAACCTTTTCTGATGGCTTTCTGAAGGGCGGAGACAATATTAGGCACGTAGTGAGAGGGAGTCACTAAATTTATGTTATGACAGCCCATTCTTTGAAGCGTCATCATCATAGCAGCTAATCTTTCGTCAGAAATTTCCACTCCTTCACCCTCGATGCTAATCTCGTAGTTCTGGCAAAAGACACATCTCATGCCACAATTTGAAAAGAATATCGTTCCCGAACCTCTTTTTCCGACTAACGGACGTTCTTCGCCAAAATGGGGAAAGGCACTGGATACTTTGACTTTGGAAGTAGCTTTGCATTTTCCTGTTTCACCTTTTGTTCTATCAACACGACAATCTCGAGGGCAAAGATGACAGTTCTCGTAGATGGAATACAATTTTTCTATTCTTTGGGAAAGGATGCCTTTTTCTTCGAGTTCTAAATAAGAAGGATATTTTCTTGTTTTTTTTACTTCTAAAGCAGCTTTTGTTGAAGCTTCTAAGTATTTAGAGGAGAGAAGAAAGGAAGATCCGGCAAAAATCAATGAGTCCCTTAGGAAATTGCGCCTTGATATTTTCCCCATTACTAATCCTCTTATGGGTTTTGTATATTATATATATCACACGAGGTGAAAAAGTGTCAACGAAAGGGGAAAAATGGGTGGGTATCTATTTTTTTCCTTTACGATACATTGTAAAAAAGATAGAAGAAGAATATTGAACAAAAAAAGGGAAAATTCGTAATTTGAAACAGAGGAAATTACTAATCCATTATTTTAAACATAATGATCTATTCAGAGAGTATCCTATTTATCCCCCTGTATTGAATAAGATCTTGAATTGGCTCAAGGATAAAGCAAAATTAGAAACTTAAAAACTAAGAAATAAAAAGCGCCATTCAAACTATCATAAGATCTTCGGAGAGTACAAAAATAACATTCTTAATTCCTGTTGACTCCCCTTCTTATATAACCTATATAAGATAATAGAAGAACACAAGAGCGAATAGCTCTTTTAGCCTATTAATTGGCGAGCCGTTAAAAAGGGAGAGAATAGCACGATGGCAATAGGAATTAGGAGTTAGACTTTTCATGCGTGATGTTCATATCGCTGGAGTCTCTTTGACTCGCTTTGGCAAAGATTTCAGGCCCATCGGAGTAATGTTGGCTGATGCCTGCCAGAAGGCTCTACACTATTCTGCTGCTTTCACTTCTGAATTGGCTCCAGATTGCCTGGTCATTGGTGCTATGGACCCTATTGGATTTGCCAGGCAGACGGGCCTGGATTCTCTTGTTGGCATTGAGATGAACCTTCCAAGAGATATAGAAATTCACCATGTAGAGAGAGGATCAGCAACAGGAGCAGCAGCTGTCGAACTGGGAAAGCGTTTGTCTTCTTCCGGATTAAAAGTCCTGGTTTGCTTCGGTGAAAAAATGAAGGGAAAACTGAAGAACGAAGAGATTCCCGCTCAAATCTCAACAGTTATTGCTGAGGAAGAAAGAGAGCGAGGACTGGGCGAGATGCCTGCTGTTGCTGCCTTAGCTTCGTATGAATATATGGATGCCTATAAAGTTACTGAAAAGCAATTCAGAAATATATGCTTTGAGATGAGCGTTCAAAGCCTCAACCACGGAGCCCTGAATGAATATGCCTATTTTAAAAAGTCAGTTACACGAAAAGAATATGATAATCCTGAAATAAACCGTATCATTGCCAAACCTCTGACAAAATATGACTGCAGTGGATCTTATAACGGAGCTGGAGCAGCTTACCTGGTTCCTTTTCCTACGGATATAAAACTGACAAGTGTAAAATCCGCCTTTGATAATATCAAGATTGCAGAGCGGAGAACCCTGATATCACTCGAGGCTGCTGTGCTGGCAGGGCGAGAGATCTTCAAAGAAGCAGGTTTAAATCCTTATGAGATAGACCTCTGTGAACTTCATGATGCTTTTAAGTCTGTTCCCTGGATAGCGGCTGAGGATTTGGCCTTAGTTGAGAGAGGACAGGGGCATAAATTTGTTATCGCAGAGAAAAACAGGATAGGAAAGAGTGTTTATGTAAATCGTTCTGGGGGATTTTTGGCGAGAACCCACCCCCTGGGTGCTTCAGGAGGGGCTCAGCTTGTGGAGTTAGTCTGGCAATTGAGGGGGCACCACCAGTACAGACAAATGTTCAGGGAGAAACTTAAAAACTTGAATTATGGGCTCTGGTTTAACATGAGCGGGTTTGGGAATACCTGTATTGTGGGAATTGTTGAGAGGACAAAGTCAACTCGAAAGCGGGAAGGGCTTAGAGAAGAAAACTTACCCCAATCCATTCCTGAAGAAAGGCTCATTTACGAAAAACTGCCTCGGAAAGATAAGATTATTGCTGCTACCCACTACACATCTCCAGAGGAGGAAAGAGTCAATGTGGCAATAATTCAGACAAAAGAGGGTGATTTCAGAATCGGCTCAGCCAAAGACCCCGAAAGCTTGAAAAGAGGAAAATACATAAAATGGATCAAACCCGAGGAAGGTGCCTACTTTGTTAGAGAGGGATACATAAAGGGGAAATTATCTGACCTTTTGAAGATTTTCCGCAGAACAAAGAAAGAAAAGAAATAAAAAAGTTATTTTATTGACACCTACAAGAAGGGATGACTATAATAGTAAATCTTTTAATCAATCCTTCAAATAATAAGCAGATAAAATATAAAATGGGAGGTTTTCCATGAGTGATATTGTCATCGCCAGCGCAGTCAGAACTGCTGGAGGTCAATTCGGGGGTGCTTTTAAAAAAGTTTCTGCCTTAGAGTTGGGAGCTCTTGCCCTTCAAGAGGCTGTTCAAAGGGCTGGGATTGAACCTAAACAAGTGGAAGAGGTCGTCTTCGGCACTGGCTGGCAGGCTGGACTCGGTCCAAATATAGGGCGTCTTGCAACTGTAAAAGGAGGGTTGCCTCATGAAGTTCCTGCATTTACGTTGAACAAGCGCTGCGGTTCCTCTCTGCGGGCTGTTTCTCTTGCTGCCCAGATGATCAAAGCTGGAGATGTAGAAGTGGTTTTAGCGGGCGGGGCCGAGAATACTTCCCAGGTTCCTTATATCGCAGATGGAGCTAGATGGGGGAATCGTATGGGAGATGGCAGATTAATTGATGTCATGCATAAAGATGGTTTTATGTGTCCTTTGGCCGGGCATTTGATGGGAATGACAGCAGAAACCCTCGTTGAGAAATATAGCATCAGCCGTGAAGAACAAGATGCTTTTGCCGCAGAAAGCCAGGGCAAAGCTGTCACAGCAATAAAGGAAGGTAAATTCAAGGAGGAAATACTTCCTGTTGAGGTTCCTGCAGGAAAAGGAAAGACAGAAATTTTCGATACAGAAGAAATCCCAAGGGAGGGAGTCACAGTAGAGAAATTGTCAAAACTTCGTCCTGTTTTTAAAAAAGATGGAACGGTTACTGCTGGAAACAGCTGTGCTCTCTGTGATGCAGCTTCAGCGGTTTTGGTAATGAAAGAAGAGAAAGCATCGGAGCTTGGAGTTAAGCCCTTAGCCCGGATTGTCTCCTACGCTCATGCGGGTGTTGATCCGGCGATTATGGGAATGGGACCTGTGCCAGCAGTTTCCAAAGCTTTAATGCAAGCAGGACTCGAGCTTAAAGACATAGACCTAATCGAGCTCAACGAGGCCTTTGCTGCTCAAGTTTTAGCTGTAGAGCAGGAGCTTAAATGGGATCGTTCCAAGCTCAATGTCCATGGAGGGGCCGTAGCTCTTGGTCATCCTATTGGAGCCACTGGCACAAAAATATTGACTACCTTGATCTATGCTCTAAAAGACAGAGATAAAAGTCTGGGTTTGGCAAATTTATGCATCGGAGGAGGTCAGGGCGTAGCCATAGTTATAGAGAGACTCTCTTAGAAGGATGTAGGGGCTTGATTCATCAAGCCCGCACTTTTATTTTTTTTACGGAGGGATAGCGATGGATATAAAAAAACCATTTGTGGTTGGTGCTGGAATCATGGGCGCTGGTGTAGGACAACTCTGTGCGCAGAAGGGTTATGAAGTGACTGTCGTAGATATCTCTGAGGAGATAGTCGAGAAAGCCAAAGGAAAAGTCAGGGCAGGCTTAAGCAGAAGAGTTGAGAAAGGAAAGATTACCCAAGATGAGATGGAATCGGTTCTGTCTCGAATGAACTGGTCTACAGATTTGGATCTGGCAAAAGAAAGTGATTTTGTCGTAGAGGCCGCCTCTGAAAATCTCGGAGTTAAGAAAGAGATATTCAAGAAACTGGATTTTATCTGCTTGCCTGAAACAATTTTAGCCACAAACACCACAGCCCTTTCAGTGAGTGAAGTTGCTTCAGCCACTTCCCGAGCTGATAAGGTTATAGGCATGCATTTTTTCAACCCGGCTGTTATCATGAAATTGGTTGAAATTATCCGCGGAGAGAAAACATCTGAGGAAACCATAGCCACAGCAAAAAAGTTTGCAGAAAATCTGGGCAAGATTCCGATTACCACTTCTAAGGAAGCTCCGGCCGGCATAGTCAGCCGAGTTCTTGGGGGGCTGTTGAATGAAGCGGCGGTTGTTTATTCCGAGGGCATAGCTTCTCCCGAGGATATTGATGAAGCCATGAAGCTGGGAGCTGGTCTTCCCATGGGTCCTTTAGCCCTAATTGATATGATCGGTCTGGATATCCATCTGGCGAAAATGGAGACGCTGTATGAAAAATTCAAGGATGAGAGATATAAGCCACCAGAAGTAATCAGGAAGATGGTTGCCGAGGGTAAATTGGGGAAAAAATCAGGGGAAGGATTCTATAAATACTAAGCAATATTCCTCTATTGCGGGATTATAGATCATTGTGAGCGGAGAGAGAGGACTTTCCTTTTTTCTTGCCAAAGGTGAAATAGGGGCTGCCCCCTTTTTAACCTTTTCTGTACACAATGGCAGATGTAATTAGAAATGTGCTTGATTGCCTCAAGAAACTTATGATCAATATCAAATTTTAATAATATTAGATAATTTGAAAGGAGCCAGCCATGGACTTTGATTTTAATGAAGAACAAAAAATGATACAGGAGACTATCCGTAAATTCGCCAAAGAAGAGATTGCTCCTGTTGCTAGTGAAAACGATAAAAAAGCCCAATTTCCTCACGATCTTTTTAAAAAATTGGCAGGACTGGGATTTATGGGTACACCCATTCCTGAAGAATACGGTGGGGCAGGATTTGACTATATTAGTCATTCTATAGTGGCAGAGGAGATAGGAAGGGTAGATTCATCTCTTCGAGGGACTTATTCTGTTCAAGTATCCCTTGTTGAGCTCCCCATTTTTAAATTCGGCAATGAAGAACAGAAGAAAAAATATCTTCCTACGCTAACCAGTGGAGAATGGATTGGCTGTTATGGTCTAACCGAACCAAATTCAGGAAGCGACCCGGCTAGCATGATTTCAACTGCTACGGAAGACGGAAATTATTACGTGCTCAATGGCCAGAAGACATGGATTACAAACGCCGGAATCGCTGATGTTGCCATTGTCTATGCCAAAACAGACAAAGAAGCAGGTGCAAGAGGGATCACAGGCTTTCTGGTGGAGAGAGAATGGGAGGGATTTTCGACAAAAGACCTCCATGATAAATTAGGTCTTCGCGCCTCTAATACAGGTGAGATCTTCTTGGAGAATTGTCGGGTTCCCAAAGAAAACATTTTAGGTGAAGTCAATAAAGGCTTTAAGGTTGCTCTGGGCACCCTTGATTTTGGCCGCTACACTGTAGCTGCAGGCTCTGTCGGTCTGGCTCAGGGCTGTATCGACATTTGCAAAGAATATGCCAAGCAAAGAATCCAATTTGGAAAGCCCATAGCCAGCTTCCAGCTTGTCCAGCAGATGATTGCAGACATGGTTGTTGAATGCGAAGCAGGGCGACTCCTTGTCTATCGTGCAGGAGATATGAAAAACAAAGGACTCCCTAATATCAGGGAAACATCTATCGCCAAATACTACTGCAGTGAGATGGCAAACCGGGTGGCTTATAAAGCCATTCAGATTCACGGGGGCTATGGCTTCTCAGGCGAGTACGATGTGGAGCGCTTCTACCGGGATGCCAGAATCAATACCCTCTATGAAGGAACCTCCCAGATTCAACAGCTAATCATCGGCGCCATTGAACTCGGAATAAAAGCCTTTGTTTAAATTAGTAAGTGCCTGCCCACCTTTTGGCTGTATATATTTTTGAATATTAGAGAAGGAGTGAGATTATGTATAAGACTCTCATGTACGAAAAAAAAGAAAATATCGGTCTCCTGACCATCAATCGTCCGGAGAAAATGAATGCAATTTCGCAGGAATTGACAGCTGAATTGAGTTTACTTCTTGACGAAATTGAAAATGATGATGAATTGAGAGTGATTGTAATAACCGGAGCAGGAGATAAGGCTTTTGTGGCAGGAGCAGATATAAATGAGCTTGTTGACCGGGATGCCAGATTAGGGCGGAGGGTATCGCGCGAAAGACAGGAGATTTTTTCTCGCATTGAAAATTTGCATGTCCCTGTCATTGCAGCGGTTAACGGATATGCCCTGGGAGGAGGTTTGGAACTGGCTCTAGCCTGTTCCATCAGAATCTGTTCGGAAAAGGCTCAGTTTGGAGCCCCAGAAGTCAAGCTGGGGATTATTCCAGGAGACGGGGGAACCCAGCGCTTGCCTCGCTTAGTAGGGCAGGGCAGAGCCATGGAGATGATAATTACTGGTGATTTTATCGACGCCCAGGAAGCCTACAGAATTGGACTTGTAAATAAGGTTTTTCCTCCAGAGAAATTGAAGGAAGAGGCGATGGAGCTTGCTAAAAAAATAGCCTCAAGACCACCCTTGGCAGTTAGATACGCCAAAGAAGCGGTGAACAGAAGCCAGGAGGACTCAGTTTCAGGTTTTGCCCTTGAATCCTATCTTCATGCTCTTTCCTGCACCACAGAAGATAAAAAAGAAGGCGTTTCTGCTTTCTTGGAGAAGAGAAAAGGCAAATTCAAAGG
>JAUWJP010000192.1 GCA_030607635.1 Candidatus Aminicenantota bacterium | reverse complement strand
GATACCGATATCTCTAAAGTTGAAGATGCAGAAAAGAAGCTAGCTGTGCTAAAGAGCCTTTGAACAAAATGGCGTTAAATGGTTAGGCTTCTTTCTGATGCGGGAGTGTTAGAAAGAAGCTATTGAACGAAGCCGCTACGCGACACCTATGGGATTTCAATAGAGTGGTTTATTGAAAAATTAGTATTAGTACTGCCGGGTTTTTCTTAAAGGCGGCGTTCTTCGAGATATCCTTTTAGTATTTTTTAGCGGTTCGATACTCGAAAAATCACATTCAAGCAGACGGGTAGTATAACATGTTATAAGGTCCATCCCACAGACTCTAATCAAAAACTCCTGCCATATCTCCGTGTCATTTTTTTTCTTTTGTTTTATAGGAGTTGCAAGAAGTCTGCGACACTGACTTAACATCGTGTTGCTCTTTCTATTAACGAGCAGACCATAATATCTGACTTTAACAAACTTCTCAGGTAAGACGTGGAGAAGGAATCTGCGGATAAACTCAGAAGCCTCCAGTGTCATTATTTTCTTCTTGTTTCCATCAGCATAATCACGCCAGGCAAAAAAGACTTTCCCGTACTCCATCTTAAGGATGCGATGATTCCCGATAGCGATCCTGTGGGTGTATCGTCCCAGATAATCAACGAGCGTCTCAGTGTTTTTAAAGGGGGGCTTAGAGTAGATAACCCATTCCATTTTGTAGAGGTCCTTAAGAAAAGTGGTAAACTGGTTAGGGTTCTGGAGGTTAGAGATAGAACCTGAAGACTTCACTTCTTCTGACTCCCAACTCTTTTTGAGATAGTCAAGTACCTTTCCTCTGAACAAGCGGGAGAGAACTTTGACAGAGATGAAAAATCCCTTCCGGCATGATAACCATCTTTTCCCGTCATGAGATATACCTCCTCCGGTTACGATACAGTGGATGTGAGCATGGTCCATAAGATTCTGTCCCCATGTGTGCAGGATGCAGATAAATCCAATCTGTCCGCCCAGATGCTTGGGATCTCCGGCAAGTTCAAAAAGAGTCTCAGAAACAGAACGAAAAAGAATATTAAAGAGAACTTTCTTATTCCTTAAGACTAATGGGTTGAGTTTTGCCGGAATGGTAAAAACCACATGGAAGTATGGCACGGGAAGAAGGTCTTCTTTCCTCTGTTCAAGCCATCTCTCTTTCTTGAGGTACTGGCATTTTGGGCAGTGTCTGTTGCGGCATGAGTTGTAGGATATCCTGATGTGGCCGCAAGAGTCACACTCATCCATATGACCTCCAAGCTCTGCGGTTCGGCATCTTTGAATGGCACGCATGGTACGAATATGGGAAAGCGGCATTTCACGGGACACTCTATAAGCATGTCCGTGCTTACCGAAGATATCGGAAACCTCTACACTCTCTGCCCGAGTCATTTTATGAACCTGCAGGGGCTATGAGTTATTGGGTATAAAATCTAAAGGACTGACGATGCGGACAAGCTCCTTCCGACTAACATGGAGATAAATCGCCGTCGTTTTCAGCGACCTGTGACCTAAGAGGAGTTGAATACGATAAAGGTCTGTGCCCTGTTCAAGAAGATGGGTGGCGAAACTGTGCCTGAGCGTATGGACCGTGGCTGGTTTTGTTATCCCAGCCAAAGTCCTGGCCTTTTTAAATACCCTCTGGATAGACCTCACGGAGAGAGGCTTATCTGATAGTCGACCTGGAAACAGCCATTCCTTGGGACGACAATGACGCCAGTACTTCCTTAAAACTTCCAGCGCTAAAGTGGAGAGAAGAGTGTACCGGTCTTTACGGCCTTTGCCCTGTCTTATCCGTAACACCATCCGCTTGCTGTCGATGTCAGAGACCTTCAGATACGAGGCCTCCCTCAGGCGCAAACCAGAAGAATAGATGAGCATCAGGATGGCCCGGTGTTTTAAGTTGCTTGTCACTGAGAACAGAGACTCCACCTCCTGTCTTTCCAAAACAACAGGGAGCTTCTTTGTGCTTCTGAGACGTGGGATCTTCTCCATAATCTCCTCTCTCTTAAGAGTCCTTGCATAGAGGAACTTCAAGGCGCTGTAACAGAGATTGACTGTGGAAGCGGATGCCTTCTTTTCCCTAAGAAGATAAAGCAGATACTCCTTAATCTCCCTTTTCCCCAGATGATAAGGCGATCTGTTAAAGTAACGCGAGAAGTTCGTTACGTAGTAGAGATAAATCTTTTGAGTCTCCGGGCTAAGCCCTCTCAGCTCAAGGTCTCCTTTCATCTCTTCTCTGAGTCTTCCCATGATAGAATCTCCTTTCTTTAAAATGGATTATCCACCGGCTTATTCGGTGGCATGAGAACTCTATTATTCGGGAAGGCATTAAGCAAAAAGAATTGAAAGAAAGGGATAGAATGTAAGGAGATGTTCTTGCTTAAAGGATGGATAAAGGGCTCAGGTATCTACCGCGTAGCGGTTTAGTTCAATTAATTATTTCACGCCATTTCTTATTTATGCAAAAAATTTTGTGAAATATGAGAAAGAATTTACTCGGTTTAAAAAGTTGCCTTGACAAGATAAATTTTTAATGATATTTTGGAATTGCTAATTCCATAAAAAGAGCAAAAATGGAATGACAAATTCCAAAAAATGAAAATCATAAAACGTTTTTTCCAAAGCCCAAAAAGCAGCTATTTCCTTTTTGGACCAAGAGGGACTGGAAAAACGACCTGGCTGAAGCAGAATTGTAAAAATGAGCTGACCATTGATCTTTTAGAGCCTTGTTTATACCGTCGATATAAGGCCCGGCCCGAAAGACTTAGAGAGATAGTTGAGGGAAATCCGGATAAAAAAATAATCATTTTAGATGAAATCCAGAAAATCCCTGAATTATTGGATGTTGTCCATGCCCTTATGGAGGAAAAACAAGAGCGACAATTTGTTCTCACAGGCTCAAGTGCTCGCAAAATAAAGCAGAAAGGAGTTGATCTTCTCGGAGGCAGGGCGATCGTTCGTTCTCTGCACCCTTTCATGGCTTCTGAACTAAAAAACAGATTTGATCTAGAAAGGTCTCTGAAAACAGGCCTGATACCACTTATCTTTTCTACTCAAGATCCTGAAGATACACTAAATGCATATATTATTCTTTATTTAAAGGAAGAGGTCCAGATGGAAGGACTGGTGAGAAATATAGGGAATTTTGCAAGATTTTTAGAAGCCATCAGTTTCTCCCACGGATCTATCCTCAATATAAGCAATGTTGCTCGTGAATGTGAGGTTGAAAGGAAGACTGTCCAGGGCTATGTTGAAGTTCTCTATGACTTGCTGGTGGCATATTATCTACCTGTTTTCACAAAAAAAGCAAAACGAGCTGTTATTCAACATCCAAAATTTTTCTTTTTTGATACTGGAGTATTCAGAACATTAAGGCCGAGCGGTCCTCTCGACCGGCCAGGTGAAATTGAAGGGCCGGCTCTCGAAGGACTCGTAGCCCAACACATCAGAGCCTGGATCGATTACAGTCAATCCTCATGCAGGCTGTACTATTGGAGAACAAAAGCTGGCACGGAAGTCGATTTCGTCATCTATGGGAAGGAAGGTTTTTGGGCGATTGAGGTTAAGAACACACGTAACATTCGCAAGAATGATCTGAGACCTCTGAAAGCATTTCATCAAGACTATCCTCAATGCAACCCATTGTTCGTTTACAGAGGAAAAGAGAAGCTGTTAGTTGATAATATATTTTGTATCCCATGTGAAACTTTTTTAAAATCGATAGAACCAAACCAGCCACTTATCTCTCAGAAATAGTGAATTTTTTTATTGGCTTCAATCAATATCTCTAGTTTAGACTGTTGTCGAATTCAGGATATGGCGTGAAATATATACAATATACATTATTAATGGAGTGGATTTAGGATGAGATATTTTTCAGTTCGTTTTTATCTTTTGATCCTTTTCTGTACTGTATCGATCTTAGGTGGATGCAAAAGTGTAGATTACAGTGTTCTAAAAACTAAGGCCTGGGAAGCCTGGGAAAATGGGGAGATCGATCATTCTGGAGAGCTTGCGAAAAAACTGACTAAGAGCAAAAGCGAGGCGTCTTCGGGTTTCCATCTACTGTTCCTGAAAGAATTCCTGGAAGGCAAATATGAGGAAGCTCTCTTGACTTATGAGAAAATCGACACTGATTATCCTAAGTATGG
>JAUWJP010000124.1 GCA_030607635.1 Candidatus Aminicenantota bacterium | reverse complement strand
TTGCGTCGACAGCAGACTCTACTGTAGCATAACCGGTGATGACAATGGGAATAATATTGGGATCGATCTCCCTTGCCCTTTCTAAAACTTCTAGGCCACTGATGCCCGGCATCTTTAAGTCGATGAGAACGACATCAGGCTTAATATCTTCTATTTTTTTTAAGCCGAGATGGCCATTTTCAGCATCTTCGGCATGAAAACCTTCTTTAGCCAAGATCTGGCCGCAGGAGTCGCGCATTGATTCTTCATCGTCAATTACTAATACAACCGGCTTTTTTCTTAACATTATATTTTTTTAAGTTTTGAGTTTTGAATTCTGAATTTTTAATTCTTGGTTCATGATTAATGCCTTATATTTTGTATTGTGCTTTTAAAAACTATTCTACTCCAAAATTCCTTCTATTTCAGCAAAAATCTGTTCATCAGAGAAGTGTTTGGCTGTTGCGGCAGATGATGGGCAAGAGGCAACACAGGTGCCGCAGCCTTTGCAAAGTGCCTCATTGACTTTGGAAATATTTTCTTCTTCATCGAAGGAAATTGCTCCATATGGACAGAGATTATTACAGAGGCGGCAGCCAGCACAGAGTTCTGGATCGATGTATGCTTGAATAGGCTCGACTTCTATTTCCTCTTTGGAAATATTGGCGAGAATTCGCGCTGCCGCTGAGCTTGCCTGAGCTACAGAATCCGGAATATCTTTTGGTCCTTGACAGCAGCCTGCTATATACACTCCGTCTGTTGCCGTAGCAGTTGGGTCTAATTTGGGGTGTTTTTCCAGGAAGAAGCCGTCAGGGCTGCGGCTTATGGAAAACAGACGTTGTATTTTTTCCGCATCAGGCTGAGGCTCTATCGCATTACAAAGGATAACCATGTCTACAGGAATTTCTCTATACTTTTTGATAAGAGTGTCTTCACAGCGGACAATAAGGGGCTCATCACCGTTGTTGGACCATCCAAATTTAGCTACTTCAGCGACTTTTCCGCGAATAACATTTACTCCTTCCTCCAGAATTCTGGAGTAAAATTCTTCGTATCCCTTTCCGAAGGAACGCATATCAATATAAAATTGATAGACCTCAGCTTTTGTTCTGTCTTTGATAAGGTGGGCAAATTTCAGGGCATACATGCAGCAGACTCGTGAGCAATATGGGTGATAGTTGATGTCACGAGAGCCGACGCAGTGAATGATACCGATTGCGCGAGGTTCTTTTCCGTTTTTCATGACGATGTTTCCTTGGGTTGGCCCAGTTGAACTGACTATTCTTTCGAACTCAAGACTGGTGTAGACATTCTCAAACTCACCGTAGCCATAGGGAATCAGGCTGTTGCAATTAAGCGTGTTGAATCCTGTTGTGATAAGGACTTGTCCTACATTGATTTCTATTATTTCATCTTTCATGTTGTGGTCTATGGACTTTGCTTCACAGACCCGTTCACATGCATGACATTCGATGCATATCCCACAGTTCAAACAGCGGGCAGCCTCCTGTTTGGCTTCTTCTTCAGAAAAACCGAGTTCGACTTCTTCAAAATTCGTGCACCTTGTTTTTGGATCAAGTTCTTTCATCTTGATACGGGGTTTTTTGAGTGTATCTTTAAACTTGGGCGCATAGCTGTGTGGCCGACTATTCTCATCCCGTTCAGGAAGTATCTTGTTTATGTGGGTTTTAAAATCTCTCATGGGCTTTTTGTTTATGAGTTTATCGATCGCTTCAGCCGCGCGCTTTCCGTAACCCATTGCTAAGATTACTGTCGCGGGGCCCTTGACAACATCTCCTCCGGCAAATACACCTTGGACGTTTGTTTCCAGAGTTTCTTGATTCACTTCAAAAGTATTCCATTTTGATAGTTTAAAATTTGTTTGATCATCTACAAATTCTATATCTGGGGATTGGCTTACAGCAATGATAACCATGTCGAAACCGAGGTCATGCTTGCTTCCTTCCAGTGGAACCGGACGGCGGCGGCCGCTTGAATCTGGTTCTCCCAGTTCCATATTTATACATTTCAAACCAACAACTTTACCTGATTTTCCAAGAACCTCAACAGGAGCGATTAAGTACTGGATTTTTACTCCTTCTTCTTCAGCAGCTTGGATTTCGGCCTCTTCTGCTGGCATTTCTTTGCGGGTTCTCCGGTAAAGGATTGTTACTTCTTTGGCTCCGCGGCGCAGAGCTGTGCGTGCAGCATCGGTGGCTGTGTTTCCTCCCCCGATTACAGCCACGCGGTTTTCCACGGGTTGGGAGTTTCCGAGATTGATGTTGCGCAAAAAGTCAACGCCGTGATAGACTCCCACAAACTCCTCTTCGCCTGGAATCTTCATTTTGAGGCTCTTATGGGCTCCTGTGGCTATGTAGATGGCCTTGTATCCTTGCTTGAATAAATCTTTGATGGAAAAATCCTTACCGAGTGCTATACCTGTTTTGATGGAGACGCCCATTCCTTTGATGTAGTCAATTTCAGAATTGAGTAGTTTTTTGGGCAAGCGGTATTCTGGGATTCCAACAGCAAGCATGCCCCCAGGAACAGGAAGTTTTTCGTAGATAATTGGCTCATAACCTTTCAGCGCAAGGTCGTGAGCGCAGGCAAGACCAGAAGGGCCGGAACCGATGATGGCGATTTTTTCGGACCTCTTTTTTTCAATTATAGGAGGTTTTGGGCCGCCATATTGATTCATCTCCCAGTCTATAACGAAGCGTTTTATATTCTTAATTGCAATTGGTTCGTCGACAAATTTTCGATTACATTCAGATTCACAGGGATGATAACAAACGCGGCCGCATACGATAGGAAGCGGGTTTTGTTCGCGGATCAAGCTTGCAGCCTCCTCGAATCGGCCCTGGGCCACAAGTCCTATGTATCCTGCTGCCTCCTGGCCGATAGGACAGGTTTCCCGACAAGGAGGGCGATCTTCTTTATCGATGACATAGGTGTTTGGGATGGCCTGGGGAAAAGTTTTGTAAACAGCTGATCTGAAAGACTGGTTTTCATCGAAGGGATTAGGAATTTGCACAGGACAAACCTTAGTGCATTCATCACAGGACGTGCAGTTATCATGGACGTAGCGGGCTTTCTTGCGGACTTTAATCTTAAAGTCTCCTATAGAGCCTTCCACATCTTCAATTTCACTGTAAGAAAGGAGTTCGATATTTTCATGCTGGGCAACTGAAACCATCTTGGGGGTTAATATACAGGCAGAACAATCAAGAGTAGGAAAGGTTTTATCGAATTTAGCCATTTTGCCACCGATAGTGGATTTTTTTTCGACTAAATAGACTTTATTTCCTGATTCTGCGATTTCAAGAGCTGCTTGAATACCTGCGATTCCACCTCCCACTACCAGAGTATTAGGGTTGACGTTTACTTTAAAAGTCTCCAGGGGTTCCTGGTAAACTACACGGCGTATAGCAGCATTAATCAATGCACTAGCCTTTTCTGTGGCTGATTTAATATCTTTATGAACCCAGGAGCACTGTTCTCTTATGTTAACCATTTGAAAGAGGTATCTGTTTAAATTAGCTTTTTCACACGCTTTTCGAAAAGTAGGCTCGTGCATCAATGGAGAACAGGAAGCAACGATCACTCTATTGAGCCCTTTCTCTTTTATGTCCTTGATGATGAAATCCTGACCGGGTTCAGAACACATGAATTTATACTCTCGAGCGATGACAACATGGGGAGCATCAGCGGCTAAATTGGTGACCTTTTCTACATCTACAGTTCCAGCTATGTTCGATCCACAGTGACAGATATAAACACCTATTTTTATGTCATTATTGTTGTCTTTCATTTTGTTGCCTCCAGTGCAGTTTTTTTGAGTTGGAATGGGATGAGGTTACGGTTAAGGCCTAACTCCTTAGGTGTTCCACCTAAGGCGAGACCTAGAACCTGGGTAAAGAATAAAATAGGAATGTGAAAGTCTTTCTTGAATTTTTTATTGATTTTATCTTGATAGGCTTCCAAGTTAACATGGCACAAGGGACAGGTAGTCACAATAAGCTCAGCACCGTTTCCGTAAGCGCACTCCAGGATTTCTTTGTTGAGTTTTAAGGCTACATCAGGATAGGTTGTCATGAGCATGCCTCCGCAGCATCGCACTTTCATCGGAAAATAGATGTTTTCAGCACCTAATGCTTCGAAAAGAGAATCCATCATTTGAGGGTTTTCTTTATCATCAAGACCACGATCTGGGCGTACGATCTGGCAGCCGTAATATTGAGCCATTTTAACGCCATCCAAACGAATGAGAGCTTTTGAAACAATCTTTTCAATTCCGAAGTCATTAACCAAGACCTCAAGAGGGTGGCGTACGTTCAGGCTTAAATTGTACTCCAGATTATCTTTTTTAAGGGCTTGATTGACTTTAGCCTTCATGATGGGGTTGTTTTTGAGTATATGGTTTGTTTTATATAAAATTGTGTAACAAGCGCTGCAAGGAGCGACGATATCTCTACCGTATTTTTCGGCTAATGCTAAGTTTCGAGCTGAAATCACGAGAGATATAGTTTCTTTTGTTGACATATAGGAAGTTGCACCGCAGCAATTCCAGTCTTCAAGTTCTATTAGCTTTTGCCCTAAGGCGTTAAAGACAAAACGGACAGATTCATCGTAGCCTCTGGATGAGGCCTCAAGGCTACAGCCAGGATAATAAGTGTATTCCATTTTCACCTCCAGATTTCGGGGAAAAAAAGCATATTTTTTTTTGGTTGAGAATAAAGGCTTATTTTAAGATTCCTGTACAGGCACGACCATTTCCATGATCTCTGCCTCTCTTAGAATTCGAGAAAAAGTCTCTCTTCCTTTGATTTTTTTTGGGAGTAAACCGATACGGCCTTTAAAGAATAATTTTAAAAATAATGGAACCAATCCTAATAATTTAAGAGGATTTGTTTTAAGAAAATATAAAAGGATAAGCCCTGGTTCATAACTCCGGCCGAATCGATTGGTCAGACTGACAAATGATTCAGATAAAGCATAGACAGGAAATCTCTTTGGGAAGATTTTCTGGTCAATAGCCAGCCGCTTCAAAGCATAGAGAATATCTGTTACTTGAACGCCCTGGGGGCATCTTATGGTACATGCATAACAGGAAGCACAGATCCAAATAGCCCTGCTTGAGAGAATAGATTCAATCTCTCCAGCGCGGAAGAGAGCAATAATCTCTCTTGGTGTAATATCCATCATGTAGCTTACAGGACAAGAACCGGTGCAGCAGCCACACTGAATGCATTTTTTTATGCTTTCTCCGCCTGGGATGTTTAATATCTGCTGAAGGAGAGAATCTCTCAGATGCTTTTCTTTTTTACCCAATACACCTGGAATTATAGACGTATTTTCTCTCTTTTCAATCATTAAGCAACCTTTCGATGCGAGCAAGAAGGTCGTCGGGTTTGACAGGTTTGTCAATGTAGTCGTCGGGTCCAATCAGCCCTTGATCTTCACCTTTAAACTGGAATCTTGAGCCAGTTTTCTCTTTTACTGCGGAAACAAAGATTATCGGAGTGTTCTTTAATTCTTTGTATTCCTTCGAGGTTTTGATCGCGTGGCACAGGGAAAAACCGTCAAAGAGACTATCCATCATGATGTCGAGAAGAATTAGATCTGGTTTCTCAGAGAAGATTTTTTCT
>JAUWJP010000217.1 GCA_030607635.1 Candidatus Aminicenantota bacterium | reverse complement strand
TTCAAGTTCCTTATATCGGATTTTTATGGTTATCCTCTCGAGGCTTGGATAACTAAAGGATTGGATGATGCCTTCACTCAATAGGCGTCTGTATGAATCCATAAGATCAATGAGCATCAGATATTCAGCTTCCTTTTCAACCTTCACCTCTATTATCAAATTTTCAATTCTTTCTTTTTGGCCGTTATAAATAAAAGATGGGATTCGCAGTGCTTTGGGTTTGATCGAGGGGAAGACAATTTTTTTGCTGTATTCTTCTTTCCCTTTCTCTTTCCATCTCAGATTAAGCTGGGGGCTCCGGGCCTGCCAGTCTTCAAAGATAACTTTTATTTTCCCCTTCCCGCCTTCCAGAGAAGGGTGAATTAGAGGAAGAACATTCCCCGGTGCCGAGTAGCGTGATGTATCCTCTGGAGCATCTTTTTCCTCTATCTCAACATCTGTGATGCCCCTTAAAAAGTCGAGGGTGTCAAAATAAATTTCATCATGAATGGCCTCCAGGCTGCTTACAATTTCTTCATCCAATCCTAATTTATAATCAGGCTCGCTGAACCACATCTCTATAAGGATTCTTTTAAAGTAAGGCTGTTTGGAAAATTTGGGCTCGTTTCCTGTCTTCTTCATAATATAGGAATAGACAGCAGGAAGAATTTCATCCTGATAGTATTCCCAGAATCTTTCGAGGTCGCATTTTAGGGATTTATCCAGAACAGTTTCTCTCCCTTTTTCTATTTTTAGCCAGCCTGTGGTGATTGTAACTTTTCCCCATTCAGGAAGCACTTTGAGGAAGATTGCTTGTCTTATTCGGGGAGAGAAGCTTTTCTTCAATAAGACTGTGCCTTTCTCATCGAAAGCTAGAACTTCGTAGACAGGATCTTTTTCCTTTTTTAGCTCAAATTCAATCCTCTCAAGAGGTAGATTGGCTTCTTTGGAGAGGATTTCATCAACAGGGTAAAGTTCCTGGAGCCACCGATAGGGCTCGGAGTAAAATCGCTTGAGCTTGCTCAGGTTTTCCTTTTCTTCAGCAAAGCGGATTGTTAGGCGACTGATATTTTTACCGCTTAGAGAGGGGAGAATTTCCTGGTATATTCTTCGAATTTTCGATTCTTTTGAGGTAGATAGAGTTCAGCTTTAATGGACTCGAAAACTTTGCCCTTTATATCCCCGGCAAGTTTTTCCATTTTTTGGTCGAAGTAGGCTTCGGCACTGCCTTTTTCTCCCTTAAAGAATCCCTCTAAATCAGAAGGTACATCAGCAATTTGAGGATTGCCTTCTTTGTAGTCATCAAAATAGGGAAAGGTTTTGCTCAGAAAGGTCAAAATTTTTTCCAGCCCAAATCTATCTGCTCCGACAATCGCTAGGGCATTGGATTTATTGAAAGCTTCAGGAACTACTTTTGCCATCCCCCAGCTTTTCTGCAGAGGTGGTATCTTTAATTTCCCCTTTTTGATCAGTTCTTTATTGAGGATGTTATCGTGACCAATAAGGACTGGAGAGACTAATGCCTTTTGTTCTTCAATTTCTTTGTCCAGGAATAGAATAGGGAAGGAAGCTCCGGCTGTGTTTAAAACCAATCTTGATGCCAGTTGGGCTGAGCCCAAGAGGCCTGAATTTTGAGGGATGATGAGAGATGTATCAAGTTTGTCCAAAATACCGTCCTTATCAGTATCAGAATAGAATCCTTTGGCAGAGAATAAGCTGAGCAGGTCAAAATTCTTTCCGTTAGAGTGCGGCTTGGCGAAGGCTGTATGGTGAAAAAACCGTGAGAAAGGCTGAGCGGGTGTTGCGAGGAGCGAAGAAGATTCCTTCGCTTTGCTTGGAACAGGCTTAGCAATCTCTTAAATAGGCAGAGGAGAGCGAAGCCTTGAGAATAAATGGGGCCTGTCCCCATTTATTATGGGGCAAAAGCAACGTGTTTTTTAACCTTGTTGCCTGAGCACCTCCTTATCGCAGAAAGCGAGATGTTTACAACTTGTAAGAGGTTCTTGACTTATTCTTATATTGCCGATAGGAAATATATTTAATAGTTGAAGATAATACTATATATTGTATAAATAAATAAAGAGGTTACATATATTGATTTTTTCTTCATATCGTGATAAATTTTTCTATATGCCTTTATAGGAAAAAGCCAGCAAATGCACAACGCCTCTGTCAAACTCCTGAAGTATATTATTATAATCATTCTTTTTTTGTGCATTTTTTGGGCGGCACCGGCTGAATTTGGAAAAGAGCAGACTTTTTTTCATGGATATCTGATCCAGAAACCCGTAGTAAAAATAGGACTCGGCGTAAACCTGCGAAATATAAACATTTGTTCTTCTTCTGGAATGAAGGTATACGAGGTCAACGCAAGTTACAAACTTTTGGCTGATGACGCAGATGAGGTCTATATAAAAGGTCGGCGGAAAAAATTAACCGAAAAATTTGTCATCCAGGTTGCCCAGAGTAAAGAAAGGGAAGAGGCAGAGATAATAGCTCAAGATCTAAGGCAAAAGATTGAAGCCAAAGTTTATGTTGTTAAGAATGATGAGAATGAAATTTCTGGAGCTTTTTTAGTCAAGGTTGGAGATTTTTTAACGAGAGGCGATGCATTGAGCTTCATCAAGAAACTGAATGAAATTGGAATTGCGGAAACCTGGATTTTGCGAGAAGAAATCACAGAGGAAGAGTCAAAACTTCTCTGGATTCTTGTAAATGATGAGCTGAAGGGCTTAAGTGAAAATGCGGCTCTTTATTTTGTTCCCAGCAATCCCCAGAGCTTTCTCACCTTTAACGGGCGAGATTATAGAGGTATATTTGTTCTCAGAGCCTCCCCCAAAGGTATTGTCCTGATCAATATTTTAAACCTTGAGGATTACTTAAAAGGTGTTGTTCCCAGCGAGCTTTCTCCCTATACCTACGGCGAACTTGAAGCCCATAAAGCTCAAGCTGTAGCTGCCAGAACGTATGCAATCAGGAGCTTAGGACTGAATAAAAAACTGGGCTTTGATCTTGTTGCTTCGCCGAAAGCTCAATTTTACCAAGGAATGAGCGCTGAGCATCCTCTGAGCAGCAAGGCTGTAGAGCTAACGTATGGAGAGGTTGCCCTTTATAGGGGGAGGGTAATCAATGCTCTTTATACAAGTACTTGTGGAGGAATGACAGAAGATGTGGAAAACATCTTCACCGGTCCTGCTCTGCCCTATTTGAGAAGCACAGAGTGTATTTATGAAAAGAAGAATGAGTGGTTGCTGAAGAGCAGAAATATAATAGAGCCTATTCATATGAGCGGAAAAAATATCAGTCCAGAAATTGCCTTTCTCATAAGTTTAAAAGTGATTCCTCCAGAAATAAATCCTGATTATTACGGAGAGGAGGGTTCCTTCACAGAGACGATAGGCTGGATCAGGAATGCTCTGGATTTACTGGGAAGAAAGAATGATAAGTTCAATCCTGAATCTGCTCCCTTGAATTTTGTAACTCTTGGGAATCTTATTATTGATGCCTTTGATTGGCATAACAGAGTGGAAAATTTGTTGTACGACACAGAAAAAGATTACATCATGAAAGGTTTTAAGAACCTGAAAAGCAAGGAAAGAGATAGTCTGGCTTATCTCATTCAGGCAGGAATATTTCCGTCCTCAAAGGCAATCCTAAATTTGGAAAGACTCCTTTTAAGAGTAGAGCTGGCTTTTTACCTGGGGAAGGTCATCCGGAATTATCAAAATATAGCTCACAAGGGAATA
>JAUWJP010000287.1 GCA_030607635.1 Candidatus Aminicenantota bacterium | reverse complement strand
CTCCTCTAAAACCCAGGGTAGAAATCAGGCTGAGGTCTTCAACACTTCGAATCTTGCTGGTTGAATGCCGTTCAAAACACAGCCTGGCATCTTCCCGTCTCATCCCATGGCCATTGTCCATAACTATTACCAGTTTTTTTCCTCCGGAAAGGAGCTCGACTTTTATCTCCGAGGCACTGGCATCCAAAGAGTTCTCCACCAATTCCTTGACAACTGAAAAAGGTCTCTCGATGACTTCACCGGCAGCAATTTTCAGGGATATTTCAGGCGGAAGAACGATAATTTTTTTCATCGGATTTTATTTTATCCTTATTTTAATCTGATGACTACATAAAAATCATGATTGCATCAGGATAAGGATTCTTATTTAGCTGAGATGTAAGGGCTCCCTTTTGGATAGGCTCGCCACAGCCGCTCCTTTCCTTGCTGAATTCCAATCCTTGACGTCCAGATTAGCTCTTCTCTTCCTTCTTTTCTTCTCTCTCCCTCTTTAAGAAAAAGTGCAGACCTCGAAGAAAAAAGCGAGAGACCGTTGTGAGAACGATCTATACCAAAGGCCTGGCATATCTTGGCTGGTCCTGAGCATAAGTTAAAAAGCTCCTCAGTCTTTCGCCTTTTCTTCATCAGCGAAATCCCCTCACGAGGTTCGAGAGCCCGGATCAGAATTGCAGCCGGAAATTCTTCTCTTTCTGTTACCAGATTGAGCATATGATGCATTCCGTAGGTAAAGTGGACAAACGCCCTGCCCGGAGGCCCGTACATTATTTCACTTCTTTTCGTTCTCCCGCTAAAGGCATAAGAAGCCGGGTCATCTTCCCCTGTATAAGCCTCAGCTTCTACGATAACTCCAGAAGTCAAGCCATCTTCTGACCTCCTGACCAAGACCTTTCCGATCAGGTCTTCCAAAACTTTAAGGGTTGGGCGGGAATAAAACGAAACGGGGAGTATCATTTTTTAAGAACTGGATGAATTGACTATTTGCCCTGTTGTCTTTCCAGTATCTACTTTCTTGATTTTCACTCTTACTTCCTTTCCTTCATCTTGAGGACAGGAAGGAATAAAAACCTTAAAATAATTTGACGTTAGAACTTCAGCCCCGGCTTTTCCCTTTTTTATAACAATTGCCTCGCATTCCTTCCCTACAAAAAGCCGGCGAAAGTTCGTATTCTTCCTCCTGGATAAATCTCTCAAAAGTCTCGACCTCTCCTTCTTTACCTTGCCGTTTACCTGCTGCCAGGAAGCAGCAGCAGTCCCGGGGCGAGGAGAATAGGAGAATACATGAAGATAGGTCAACGGTGACTGTTCCAGGAAGCGGTAAGTCTGACTGAAATCTTCCCCGGTTTCTCCAGGGAATCCCACAATAATGTCCGCTCCCAAAGATGCCTGGGGAGACTTCTCACGCAAATAAGTGAGAATTTTTTTGTAATCCTCGATTTTTATCTTTCGACCCATACGATGCAGTATATCATCAGATCCGCTCTGTAAAGAAAGATGAAAATGAGGGCATACTTTCCCGCTTTCTGTGATGTGCTCAATCAAAGAAGGGCTTAAAAACCGAGGGTCAAGAGAACTCAACCTTAATTTCGCAAGACCATTTAAGCTTTCAATTTCCTGGAGCAACTCGAGCAGCGAGCTCTTGGTGTTAAGATCAAGGCCATAAGAACAAAGATGAATTCCTGTCAGAACGATCTCCTTAAAACCCTGACTTATAAACTCCTTTATTCGGGCGAGGAGTTCTCTCTTATCAAGGCTTACACTTCCCCCCCTGACGCTGGGAATAATACAAAAAGTGCATCGGAAATCGCACCCGTCCTGAATTTTAACAGAGGCACGGGAACGAAAAGGTAAAATTTGTCTTTCCTTCCCCGGGCCGGCAAAAGAGAGGACTTTTGCGTCTAAATCTTTCTTTTCTGTACTGGATAAAAGGCATGAGACCTGGGGCATATTTCTCAATTCTTCAGGGGCACGCTGGGCATAGCATCCGGTAACGATCAATCTTGCCTTTGGGTTTAAGCGGGAAACTTTTCTAATAAAGCTTCTTGTATCGCTGTCCGCCCGGCTGGTAAGAGTACAGGAGTTAACTACGACTAAGTCGCTGCGGGAAAAATCTTTTTCATACTTAAGCCCATGCTTCTGAAACTCATAAGCCCATAAAAAAGCCTCAGCTTGATTCGAGCGGCAGCCAAAGGTTTGAATAGAAAAAGATGTCATGATTTTTGCTGAATTTTCTTTGACTTAGCTTCAATCTGGGCGGCCATTTTCTCCCGGGATTCCTTCAATTTTCTCACCAGGGAAGAGTCATTGAGGCTTAAGATCTGGATGGCCAGGAGGGCCGAGTTTGAAGCTCCGGATTTGCCCAGGCCCATAGTTGCCACCGGCACTCCTTTTGGCATCTGAACTGTGGAGAGCAGAGCATCAAGACCATCAAGAGAAGAACTCTCTACCGGAACCCCGATCACAGGCTTGACGGTGTGCGCAGCCACAATGCCCGCTAAATGAGCAGCTTTACCTGCGACAGCGATGAAAACCTCGACTCCTTTCTCCTCATAATCTTTTATGAGTTTGAGGGTTCTGGCAGGAGAACGGTGGGCTGATGTAACCTCCAGGGCGAAAGGGACTTCAAACTCTTTGAGTATGGCCTGAGCATCCTTTACCACATCATAATCCGAGTCACTCCCGATAAATATTGCAACTTTCATACTTATTCCTCCCTTAGAGCACCAATATCTTTCCGGAAATACATGCTCTCAAAAGATATTCCGGAGATGGTTTTGTATATTTTTTCCATG
>JAUWJP010000182.1 GCA_030607635.1 Candidatus Aminicenantota bacterium | reverse complement strand
GTCGTGTTTATGTCGTTAAAGAAAAAGCGAAGTTTATCCCCACAGACCTTGGAATTTTTGGGACTGATTTTTTGATCGAAAACTTTGCTGATTTGATGGAGTTTGAATTTACGGTTCGTTTGGAGGAAGAGCTCGACCGGATCAGCGAGGGAGAACTGAACTGGGTGGACTATTTAAAATCGTATCATTCTTTCCTTGATAAGGATTTAAAACAAGCAGAGAAGCGCGAAAGCGTGAAAGAGAAAGGAATTCCATTGGAGGATGTCTGTCCCCAGTGCGGTCGCCAGCTTGTCATAAAGGAGGGGCGTTACGGACGGTTTAAAGCTTGTTCGGGCTATCCTGAGTGTAAACACAGGGAGAGCATGGTTAAGAAAGAAGCAACGCCTTTGGAAGAGAAATGTCCCGAATGCGGGTCTGGCCTGGTTATAAGGCGGGGAAAATACGGGACTTTTATCGCTTGCTCGAATTACCCTCAATGTACTTACACAAAGACAGAAAGAAAGGATACAGGTATCGCCTGCCCGAAGAACTGTGGCGGAACACTAATCAGGAAAAAAACGAGGAAGGGAAAGATCTTTTTTGGCTGCAGCCAGTACCCGAAGTGTGACTATGCAACCTGGGATGAGCCCATCGCTCAGCCCTGTCCTGAATGCGGCCGGAAATTTGTGATTCGAAAAAATGTCATAAAGGGAGATCCCTTTCTCTACTGCAGCAATGAAGAATGCAACTACAAGGAGATAGTGGAACGGGAGAAGATTTGGGAAAAGAAGGACGCCTCTTCTGAGGAAGGGGAAGACCTTTAGATTTCATGAAATGAGAAAAGAAATTGGTCAGTTTCTCGCCTTCCTTAAGCACGAGAAAAACGCCTCTCCTCACACAATTGCATGCTACAAGAGGGATTTACTCCAGCTTGCCGGGTATCTGGAAGAAAGAAAAGTTGTGTTGAGAGGGATTGACAATGTTATTCTTCGTGGGTTTCTGGCGAAGCTTCAGGAGAATCAAAACAAAAAATCGACCGTGGCCCGCAAGCTGGCCGCGATTCGCTCTTTTTTCCAATTCTGCATCAAGAAAAAGTGGCTGGAGGACAACCCTGCTAAGGTTGTGGCTACTCCAAAGCAGGAAAAGCATGTGCCCTCTTTTTTATCCGAAGATGAGATGGCGCAATTCCTAGACTTACCTCAGACGACTCAGCCCTTAGATTTAAGGGATAAAGCCGCACTTGAGCTACTCTACGCAACCGGAATGCGGGTGAGCGAGTTGACAGGACTCAATCTTGATGACCTGCATTTTTCAGAGAGGTTGGTTCGAGTCAGAGGAAAGGGAAAAAAGGAGAGGCTTATACCTTTCGGAAAGAAGGCCGAGGATAGCCTGGCCTTTTATATTCGAAGCAGATTTCAAATCAATAAAGGCAATATTGAGGCTGAAGCTCTGTTTTTAAATTACCGGGGAGAGAGACTCTCTTCTCGTTCTGTAGAGAGGATTGTTGATAAATACATCCGTCTCACGGCGGTGCAGAGGAAGATAAGCCCTCATTCTCTTCGCCATTCTTTTGCTTCCCACCTTTTGAGCAGGGGTGCGGACCTAAGGGTGATCCAGGAACTTCTGGGACATGAGAGCTTAGCCACAACTCAAAAATATACCCATCTTAATTTAAGACAACTCCTGGAAGTCTACAAAAAAAGCCATCCACGCTCTTAAAATAAAAAGGGGACAGGCTACTTTTTCTTGAAGTACTTGTAAAAAAGCGATAACCTACTTTTCATTTAACCTGGGTGAATTTTTGCATTATTGAGAGATCAGTTTTGACATTTCTTACTCCTGCATAATATGACACCAACCAGAAAAGTAGCCTGTCCCCTTTTTGTTTGTGGAAACTTTTGTTTCCCCTAAAAAGTGCCTTTTGTAAACTCGCATTTACTTTTTTAAAGCTGCCGTGTTTAAAATATGCTGAAAATAAAGGAGATACAATTTCCCGAAAGTTGGCCTCAAAGTTGCATATAGAAGAACTGAAAGGAGGTTACCATGAAAAATTTTATGATCAAGGGTTTAGTTATGAGTGTTGTCTTCGGCCTTGTGTTTTCTACGTTTCTTTCTTTTCAGGCTCAGGCAGCTCCGAAGGCCGGCGAAAAAAAGATTAACATCAACACTGCGTCTTTAGTTGAGCTTCAGAAGCTCCCCCGAATTGGAGAGAAAGTGGCCCAGAGAATCATCGACTTCAGGAAGAAAAACGGCAGGTTTAGAAAGGTTGAAGAGATTATGAAGGTGAAAGGAATCGGAGAGAAAATGTTCAACAAAATTAAGGGCCTCATCACCGTTGGGGAGGCACCCAAGAAAAAATAAAGAAAGAAAATTTCCTATTCCCTCATTTAAAAAAGGATTAAGATCCGGGTGAGTCTAAATATTTGAGAAGAAATTCTTTCAATTTCTTAAGCGCACGGCCGCGATGGCTCACACTGTTCTTTTCCTCAGGCAAGAGATCAGCAAAGGTTTTTCCCAGGGTTGGGTAGTAGAAGATGGGATCATAGCCAAATCCGTTGCTGCCTCTTTTTTTTAAGACGATAAGACCCTCGCAGCTTTCCTTGATTTCCTTAATGATCTTTCCTTTTTGGGCGAGAATCATGCATGAGATAAATCTGGCCTTCCTCTGCTCAGAGGGCACGCTTTTCATTAGTTCCAAAACCTTCTGGTTGTTCTTTTCGTCTGTTGCCTGAGGGCCAGAAAATCGGGCTGATATAACTCCGGGTGCTCCCTTGAGATGCTCGATTTCGAGTCCAGAATCTTCAGCCAGGGTAAGCCCTTCCCAACGTTCCATGTGAAAGAGGCTCTTCCCTCTGGCATTCTCCTCAAAGGTTTTGCCGTGTTCTGGAAAAGTTTTTTTCGGATTCAGCTCTTTAAGGGTAAAGATTTCTAGAGACAATTCTTCCAGGAAGCTTTTGATCTCTTTTGCTTTCCCCTGGTTTGTGGTGGCAAGAAGAAGTTTATAGCTAAGCAATCTTTATCTCTAATATCTCCTCCAGGCCGAGAATGCTTTGGTTGAATTTTTGTTCTTTTTCATCTGTGGCTTGGAATGAGAAGTCGATGACGGAGGTACTGTCTTCTTTTTTAAGGTTGAGTTCCCGGAATTTTAGACCCTCGTGAAGAGCTATTCTCTTGATGTTGGACAAGATGTCCTCGGAGTATTTCGTTTTGAGGCTATATTTGTAAATCGATTTTTTCAGGTATTGGTCTTCAAGCTGCCTGAAGATGACCAATGTCAGGATGATTACTGCGGCAAATATGATCGCTACCCAATAATAACCAGCGCCTATCACCAGGCCCAGACCTGCCACAGCCCACAGAGTGGCAGCCGTGGTGAGGCCGAGAACAATTCCTCCAGCCTGGATGATCGTTCCAGCGCCGATAAAGCCTATGCCGGTAATCACCCCAGCGGCAATTCGCGAAAAGTGATTCTCGACTCCTTCTTTTCCTTGGAAAATAAGCCCTGAAAGAACCATCATCATGGTTGCGCCAATACAGATAAGGATGTTCGTCCTGAATCCAGCAGGTTTATGGCTGGATTCTCTCTCGAGGCCGATCAGGCCGCCCAAGGCAACAGCCAGTAGAAGTTTTAATGCGATTTCTAGTAGACTCATTTTATTTTCCTCTTAGTTGAACTTGCCTTTAATGTATCACAGTCGAAAATCAGAAAACAAGGTTCCCTCCTGCAAATCAGCGGTTGAGGAAGTTCTTGAACCAGAAATCCACATAATGTCGGTTGGAGTGAGTTCTCTTTTCGTCCTTAAAACTATGTCTCTGGTCAGGGTAAAGCATGAATTCAAATTTTTTGCCGAGGTCTATGAGTTTGTCGATCAGCTGCACGCTATTCTGCATGTGAACGTTATCATCCATGACCCCGTGAGAGAGGAAAAGAATGCCTTTGAATTTATCAGCATGGGTCATCACCGAACCGAATTCATATCCTTCCTTGTTTTCAGAGGGCCTGTCCATGTAGCGTTCTGTGTAGACAGTATCATAGAGCTTCCAATCCGTGACAGATGAGCGGGCGTATCCGTGGGTGAAATAATCTGCTCCGTAAGTTAAGGCCAGACAGGTGGTGTAGCCGCCGTAACTTCCACCTGTGATTCCGATTTTTTTCTTATCGACAAAAGGCTTTTTGTGAAGCCACTTAACAGCTTCGATAAGGTCATGCATTTCCCATTTGCCGAGGCTGCGGTGCATGAGAGACATTCCTTTTTTTCCGAAGTGACCGGAGCCCCGGTGGTCAACGCTGAAAATGATGATTCCTTCCTGAGCCGCATAAAGAGAGGAGAGGAAGGGGAATGAATT
>JAUWJP010000152.1 GCA_030607635.1 Candidatus Aminicenantota bacterium | reverse complement strand
TCTAAGAGAGTCTATTGGCAGGGAGAGGAAGAAGAGATTATCCGATATTTCCTGGGATTTCGGTTAAACCTGTATGAGATGATAAATCTTTTAAGCGGAAAATGGGAAGGTAAAGAGGTAGGAGATGAAGGCGAGGAAAGGAAGGAGAGCTGGAGCTTTAAAAAGGATGAGAGAGGTCGAATAATGGCAGGCCAAAGAGGAGAATTCCAGTTTGAAGTCAAAGAATTCTTAGCAGATACTCCTTTTGCCCGCATTCTCGTTTTTCAGCATCCTCTGAATAGGGGGCTTCTAAAGATTCTTAGAATCAACCTTAACCAGCCCTTAAAAAAAGGAGTCTTTTCTCTTTCTGTTTTAGGAAAGTATAAACGAAAAAGCTGGACTGAGATCGAAAAAATATTAGCCAATGAGAATTAAATCCTTTGCCAAGATAAACCTTGGATTAGAAGTCAGGGGAAAAAGAGAGGACAACTATCATGAGGTCAGAACTCTCTTGCAGACAATAAATTTTTTTGATGTGTTGGAATTCCGATCAACAGGGCAGGATAAAATTCTCCTTAAAGGAGATGATGAAACAATATCGTGGGAAAGGGAGAACCTTATTTTCAGGGCAGCACTCCTCCTCAAAGAGCAGTTTCATGTATCAAAGGGGATTGAAATTAATGTCACCAAGAATATTCCTCCCGGCAAGGGTTTGGGGGGAGGGAGCAGCAATGCGGCCATGACCCTTCACGTTTTGAATAAAAGCTGGGGTCTTCGGCTGGGAAAGAAAGCTTTGAAGAATTTAGGCAAGCAACTGGGTGCGGATGTCCCCTTTTTTCTCGAAGGCGGTCTATGCTTAGGATTAGGAAGAGGAGACGAGATTACTCCCGTTTCTGATATCGCCACACTCTCTTGTCTATTAGTTTTGCCCTCTTTTTCAATCCAGACTGCTCACATTTACAGCCATTTTTCGTTATCCTTGACTTCACAGGACAAAGACAGTAAAATTATCAAGTTTTTAGACAACAGAGAATTCGGTTTATTAGATAATAGATTAGTAGAGACGGTTTTTCGCTTTTATCCTCAACTTAAAGCCATAAAGAGATTGCTCAAGGGCCAGGGATCAGAGTTGCCCTTAGTCAGCGGGACTGGTTCTGCTGTGTTCGGGCTCTTTTTAGAGCAAGAAAAGGCAGAGAAAGTCTTGAGAAAAGTGAAAAAGGACTACACCTCTCTTCTTGTTGAGACTTTGCCTCGAGAGCGATACTGGAGGAGTTTGAAGACTGGGGTGTAGCCAAGCGGTAAGGCAGCGGACTTTGGATCCGCCATCGGAGGTTCGAATCCTCCCACCCCAGCCAAAGGCCGCCAAGAAATTTCTTGCTTTTGAAGAAAGTCATCGAGGAGGAGATTGAGTGAGAAAAAAAGATGAAATGAAAGTTTTTGCAGGTTCTTCTAATAGTACTCTAGCCCGAGAGATTGCCAGCTTCTTGAAGATCGATTTGGGAAAATGTGTTTTAGAGCGATTCAGCGATGGTGAGATTCATTTTTATATCGATGAAAATATCCGAGGGGAAGATATTTTTGTTATTCAATCTGGCTCTTATGAGGCTAACTTTCACCTGATGGAGCTTTTCCTGATGATTGATGCCTTTAAACGAGCCTCTGCCGAGAGGATCACTGTCGTCATCCCCTACTACTGTTATGGACGCCAGGACTGGAAGGACAGGCCAAGAGTTCCCATATCAGCCCGGCTCGTCGCTGATCTACTGCAGGCGGCCGGAGCTACGAGGATTCTGGCTATGGACCTCCATTCGCCTCAAATTCAAGGGTTTTTCTCTATCCCTGTTGATAATTTGATGGCTCTTCCTGTATTAGCTAACTATATTCAAACCTTGAAGTTGAAAGATTTAGCCGTTGTTTCCCCTGATGCCGGAGGAGTGGGGAGAGCCAGGCTGTTTGCAAAGAGTATGAAGGCTGGATTGGCGATTATAGACAAACGGAGGCCTGCTCCAAATGAAGCCAAGGTATTCCATGTAATTGGCGAAGTTAAAGATTGCGACGTTGTTATTCTGGATGATATGGTGGATACAGGAGGAACGCTTGTTGAGAGCGCTGAGGCTTTAAAGAGAGAAGGAGCCAAGAGAATTTTTGCGGCCTGCAGTCATCCTGTTTTATCAGGGAAAGCCGTAGAAAAAATAGAAAATTCTAATCTAGAAAAGTTGATTGTTACCAACACAATCCCTCTGCAAGGGAAATCGAAGTCGTCTAATAAGATCATGACCATCTCTGTTGCTTCTCTTTTTGGAGAAGCCATTCGGAGAATAAATAAAGGGCAATCAGTGAGTTCGCTGTTTATCTAAGGAGGAAAGAGAAGTGAGCTTTAAGATAAAAGCTGAGAAAAGAGAAATATTTGGAAAAAATGCGTCTCGTCGATTGAGAAAAGAAGGGATGATACCAGCTGTTCTCTACGGGGGCGGCTCCAGCAATGTTCCCTTGACTTTGAAAAAGCAGGATGTCTTCATGATTTTGAGGTCTGATACTGGAGAAAATACAGTTTTTCAAGTCTCATTCGACTCTGAGAGCAGAGATGTCATGATAAAAGAGTTGCAAAGGGATCCTGTTACAGATGAAATTCTTCATGCTGATTTTGTCCACATTGCAATGGATAAGGTTATTCAAGTTTCCGTGCCTGTTGTAAGCGTGGGAGAAGCCGTGGGAGTTAAGACGGAAGGGGGATTTGTTGACTTTATTACTCGAGAAGTTGAGATTGAATGCCTTCCCAAGGATATCCCTGAACGTATTGAAATAGATATAAGTGGCCTCCACCTCCGTCAGTCTCTTAAAGCAGAAGATATTACTCTACCCGAGGGAGTGAAGCTTATAACCTCCTCTGATACCATATTGGTCCTGATTGAAGTTCCTCTCAAAGAGGAAGAAATAGAAGTCGAAGAGGAAGAAGAAGAGGTAATCGCTGAAGAGGAAGAACCCGAAGTCATCGGAAAAGAGAAACTAGAAAAGGAACCAAAGGAGGAAGAGAAAGGAAGAGAGACAAAAGAAGAAAAGAGGGGAAAGGAGAAGGGAAAAGCACAGGAGAAGGAGTAACATTTGTGGGCAGTTGTTGGACTGGGGAATCCTGGGAGACGTTACTCTGGGACAAGACATAACGTAGGATTCACCTTTATCAAGAAAATAGCTAAAGAATGGAAGGTTAAGCTGAGAAAGAAAATATTTTTTTCCAAGGCTGGCGAGATTGAAAGGAAGAATAAGAAAATCCTTCTAGCCCTTCCCCAGACATACATGAACAAAAGCGGCCTGACAGTGAAGAAGATTTTGGAGGGGAGGGATATTAAGCCAGAACATCTTGTTGTTGTCTATGATGATTTAGATATTCCCTTGGGAGAGATAAGGATTAGAAAAAGAGGAGGACCTGGAACCCATAAAGGGATGAGCTCGATCGTCGAGGAGATTCGAACTGAAGAATTTCCAAGGATAAGAGTAGGACTTGGCCCTTTACCAGAAGGTGAAAATGCTGTAAATTATGTTCTTTCTTCTTTTGATAAAGCAGAGGAATCACGTCTTGAAGAAGGCTTAAGGAAAGCCCGAGAAGCCTTGGAGATGATTCTGTCTGGAGAAGTGGAAAGGGCAATGAATACTTATAATCATAGAGGAAAGACCTCAGCAGATTAAATTTAAAACTGCGAAGAGAAGGGTCTCCTTGTTCCTTCTTATAAAAGAAGGAGCTTTAAATCCATAAGGAGGTGTTTATGAGACAATACGAAACAGTTTTTTTGATCTCCCCCAACCTGGAAGAAGAAGAGACTACAAAAATCATCACTCAAATATCGGGTATAATTTCTAAAGAAAAGGGAAAATTGATCCAGGAAGATAGATGGGGGAAGAAGAAGTTAGCTTATCCAATCAAAAAATTCGAAGAAGCATTCTATGTTTTTTTTCTTTATGAAGGGGATTCGAATATTCCCTTTGAGCTTGAAAGGCGCTTCAAACAAACAGAGGCAATTTTGCGTTTTCTGACCGTGAGGAAAGGGACTAGAGAAAATGTGCGCAAAAAAAGAAAACGTATTCCAGCGGAAGAAGAAACTGCAACGCCTACAAAGGAAGAAGAGATTGTAGTCCCTCAGGATGAAGAAAAAGTTGAAGAGAAAGAAGAGGAAGCTGAAAAGAAAGCGGAAGAAGAAACTGCAGCGCCTGCTGCGGAAGAAAAGATTGTAACTTCCCAAGAGGAAAAAGTTGAACTGAAAAAGGAAGAAGAAATTGCGGTCCCTGCAAAGGAAGAGGAGAGTGTAGTCCCTCAGGATGAAGAAAAAGTTGGAAAGGAAGAAGAAGCTGAAAAGAAAGAGGAAGATAAGGAAGATTTAAACTCCGCTGAAACGATTAAGGAGGATAAATAAAAATGGCCAGAGATCAGAGAGGTGATAGAGGTGGTTTCCGGAGGCATTTTCCCCCTAGAAGGAAGGTCTGCCGTTTTTGTCAGAGGAATGTGAGAGACATTGATTACAAAAACGTTGATATACTGAAGAGGTATATTCTTGAAAGAGGAAAGATTTCTCCCAGACGAATGACCGGCACATGTGCTTTTCATCAGCGGAAAATATCCACTGCAATAAAGAGAGCACGTTTACTGGCATTGCTTCCCTATATAGAAGGTTAAGATAGAAGCGTGGCAATTGGAGGAAAAATGAAAGTTATCCTGAAACAAGATGTTGAAAACCTTGGGAGCAAAGGAGATATTGTAGATATAACTCCAGGATTTGGGAGAAATTATCTAATTCCGAAAAAATTAGCACTAGAGGTCACTTCGTCTAACATGAAAATGATCGAGATAGAAAGGCGAGCTTTGAAAAAGAGGCTCGAGAAGGAAAGGCAGTCTTTCGAAGGGCTTATCCAGAAACTCAACC
>JAUWJP010000170.1 GCA_030607635.1 Candidatus Aminicenantota bacterium | reverse complement strand
CCAGATAGCTACCTACGTAAATACGGAGCTGACAAGTATATTACTCATCTGAAAAAAGGTGGTATGCCTTTAATCAAATTTTTGATTAAACTCTTTGCTCCCGAAAATGGAATAAAATCTGTAGAGGAAAAAATCAATATTGCGACAAAAATAATAGAAATAATACTGATAAACCCCAATACTATACGGGGCAGTGAGTATTTAAGACAAGTGAGCGAATATCTTGCTTTGGATGAACAAGTACTCCGTGACAGTATTAGGATAAAGCAGTCTCGAAAAGAAAGCGCTGAGAAGAGTGAAGAAAAAGTGACCTTTCTGCCAGCCGAAAAAAGACTCCTTCAGATACTTTTAGAAGACAAGCGCATAGCATCTTATGTATTTCCAGAAATGAAGGAGGAACATTTTCAGGGCCTGAAGACCGAGCCCATCTTCGCTGCTCTAACAGAATGTTCAAAGAAAGGGAAAGAGCCAGACTTTAACGAATTAAGACAGAAAATAGATCCTTCTCTTCAAAGCTCTCTCGCCAAAGTTGGGCTGCTGGAGAAAGAACAGGCAGCAACCGTCGAGGAAGCCCTTGAATGTCTCAATGCTTTAAAGCAATTCTCGCTTGAAAATCGCAAAAAAGAACTGAAAGCTGAAATTATAAGTATGGAAAAAAAAGGCGATAAAGAAAAACTTCGTTCTCTTCTCATACAGAGACAAGATATAATTAACCAGTTATCCTCATTATCGAAACGAAACTATCAAAATTTAAGTTATAATAATCGCGATATTTCTGCAAAGGAGAGGAATTAACGTTGTCTTCAGAAAATAAACCTCAAAAAAACGCAATTAGTCACCTCATTTCCAAAGGAAAGAAGCAAGGCTTTCTTCTTTTTAAAGAGATAGACAAAACCTTCCATGATGATGATATCGAATCGGAAGGAGACTTTAAAGAGTTTCTCAATTCCATGGACCAATATGGGATCAAAATCATTGGCACAAAAAAGAAAGCGACTCCTCCTAAAAGAAGAAAGAGTGACCTAGTATCTCTTCACGGTTTGGAGCGAACAACAGATCCTGTAAAGCTCTATCTAAGAGAAATGGGGAATATTTCGCTTCTCACCCGAGAGGGAGAAATTGCCATAGCAAGAGAAATAGAGAGAGGCGAAAAATCCATTCTTAAAGCCCTCTCTAAAACACGGCTTGTCCTGAATGAAATTCTCTCTCTTGAAGAAAACATAAAAGAGGATGCTTTCATCATCCAAGAAATGCTCGATCTCAGCGAAGATGATCTCGCAGAAGGGAAACTCGAGGCAAAAAAGAAGGAAATAATTACTAAAATCAGGACGATCGATGATCTTAGCATTCAACTGAATAGCATACCTGCAAAAAAGAAAAACATCTTTAAGCGGGGGCGCCTGATTATCGAAATGAGCTACCTCATCGGGGAGCTCAACATCCGTTCCTCTCTAAGAGAAATAATTATCCAGAATCTTCGTGAAAAGCTAAAAGTCATCAATGAATTAGAAGAAACCAAGGAAGAGTGTAATCTTTCGCTTAAGAGAACGAAAGGCAAAAAACAAGAGTCTCTTCTACAGGAAAAAATCAAAGAAATCAACAAATTCCTGAGAACATACCAGAAAGAGATCGGCCTTAATACCCAGGCTTTAAGAAAAACACTGCGGGAAATCGCCACAGGAAAGAAAATCAGCGATCAAGCTAAAAAAGAGCTGGTTGCTGCCAATTTAAGACTCGTAGTTTCTATTGCCAAGAAGTATAGCAACCGAGGACTCCAATTTCTTGATCTCATCCAAGAAGGAAATATGGGTTTAATGAAAGCTGTGGATAAATTTGAATACCGAAGAGGTTATAAATTTTCGACTTATGCAACTTGGTGGATAAGACAAGCCATAACGCGAGCAATCGCTGACCAAGCCAGGACCATAAGAATCCCAGTCCATATGATAGAAACAATAAACAAATTGATCAGAGTCTCAAGAAGCCTTGTCCAGGAAATAGGGAGAGAGCCCACAAGCGAAGAGATAGCAAAAAAGATGGATATGCCGGTCTACAAGATAAGAAAAATTGTAAAAATTGCCCAGGAGCCTATCTCACTCGAGACACCTATAGGAGAAGAAGAGGACAGCCATCTGGGTGATTTTATCGAAGATAAGGTGATGCCTTCACCTCCTGAAACGGTCATAAACATCAATTTAAGAGAGCAGATTGGGGAAGCCTTAAAATCCCTAACAGAAAGAGAAGCAAAGGTTTTGAAGATGAGATTCGGTTTAGGAGACGGCAATGAGCATACGTTGGAAGAAGTTGGTCAGCAATTCAAGGTAACTCGTGAGAGAATCAGGCAGATCGAGGCTAAAGCTTTAAGAAAATTAAAACATCCAAGCCGCAGCCGGAAGCTGAAGTCCTTTACCGACGATAATTAAAACAAAAGATATTATTCATATCCTGGAGGGTTGATTTGTCAAAACCCACATCCTTATAAATTGACTTGGTTTTTGATATTTGCTATAAAAAGCAAAGGGCCTATAGCTCAGCGGTAGAGCCTCCGGCTCATAACCGGCAGGTCCCAGGTTCGAATCCTGGTAGGCCCATTTTCTTCCAGAGGAAAAAATGTGGATATTGAATTTGAAAAACTGATTAATCTTCAGAAGCTTGATAAAGAAATAACTGATGTCTCTCTTTTCCTCGAAAACATCCCCTCCAAGATCGAAGAGATCAACAACAAGATAGAAACCAGCTCCCAAATTGTCACTCTGGCCAAGGAAAAAATGACCCAGAATCAGAAAAAAAAAAGAGATCTGGAAGCTGCGGTCAAAGATATTAAGGAACAAATATCAAAGTATAATCGCCAGCTCAATGAAGTCAAAACAAACAGAGAATACAGCATTCTTCTTAAAGAAATAGAAGAAGCCAAACAGAAGGACAACGATATGGAAGAAGAGATAATCAGCGAAATGCTCTCAGCTGATGAAATCGAGGATGAAATCAAGATTGCAAGCCAAAAATACAATGAGGCGGAAGAGAAGTTCTCGAAGGAAAAAGATGTTCTCCAACAAGAAAAAAAGAAATTCGAAGCAAAGAGGGATAAGTTAAACCAAACAAAAGAAAAGCTTGTGCCAAAAATCCCTTCTGACCAGGTAAGCCTTTATCTGAAAATATATAAAAGAAATAGTGGAATTGCTCTCTCTCCTGTAAAAGAAGAGTTTTGTTCTCTGTGTCATCTGCGCATCAGACCTCAAGTGATAAATGAGCTGAAAGGAAAAGAGAAGATTATTCTCTGTGAAAATTGTGGCAGGATATTGTATTGCGAGACATGATCAGCTTTAATTAAGACTCTTTTCTGGATCCATTTCAATCTTCTCTGTACATAGCATCGATGATGCCTTTATACTTCTCCTCGACAATATTTCTTTTAACCTTTAAGGTGGGAGTAATCTCTCCTTTTTCAATCTCGAATTCCTTATCCAGAAGGGCGATCTTTTTGACTTTCTCGTAGGAAGCAAGATTGGGCACAGAGCGATCCACCTGTTCCTGGATAAATCTTACGATTTCTTCCTTTTTAACCAGATCACTGTGGTCCTCGAAGCTTATATTGTTTTGCTTGGCATATTCCTCTAGTTTTTCAAAATTAGGCACTACAAGAGCAGATATGAATTTTCTACTGTCTCCAATGACCAATGCATTAGAAATATAAGCGTTTAAATTCAGGATGCCTTCAATTGGTTGGGGTGCCACGTTTTTTCCTCCTGAAGTCACAATGATGTCCTTTTTCCTGTCCGTGATAACAAGGAATCCCTCCTCATCAAAATGCCCTATGTCTCCTGTATGAAACCACCCTCCTTCAAAGACCTCTCGAGACGCGGCTTCTTTCTTGTAATACCCATTCATCACATGCGGTCCTTTTGTCAATATTTCGCCATCCTCATCAATCCTCACATCCACCCCGGGGATAGGCTTTCCTACTGTTCCAAATTTCAGATTTTCAAACGTATTTGCTGTGATAACCGGAGAAGTTTCTGTCAAACCATACCCCTCTATGATAGTCAACCCTATCGCGTAGAAAAATTCTCCAATATCTTTGGAAAGCGGAGCACCGCCACAGAGAAAAAACCTTACTCTTCCTCCAGTCTTCGCATAAACCTTGGAGAAAACAAGCTTATTGGCTAAGTTCCGTTTGAACTGTAGAAGCTTTGATATTGGCTGATTTAGAATTTTTTTTCTGCCATATTTTCTTCCCACTTTCACAGCCCAGAAGAATATTTTTCTCTTTAAAGAGGAACTTACTTGAACACTATCAATGACTTTCGCGTATATCTTCTCGAGCACTCGAGGAACATTGACCATGATATGAGGTCGAACTTCAAGTAAATTCTCCCCTAAGGTATCTATACTCTCTGCAAAGCCAATGGACATGCCATTGTAGAGGTAAACAAACATGCCCATTCTCTCTAAAATATGGGATAAAGGCAAAAAAGAAAGTACTGTATCTGTAT
>JAUWJP010000256.1 GCA_030607635.1 Candidatus Aminicenantota bacterium | reverse complement strand
ATGTTATTGTCCTTACTGCGAAGGTCCTCTCGAGGGTTTGGAAGATTACTGCACAAAGTGTGAAATTGAACTTGAGGAGTGTCCGGAATGCGGAGAGCCCGTTAAAAAAGGGGAAGAAAAATGCCCCCACTGCGGCGCAACGAAAGTTAGGGTATAAACCTTTGGTGCATGCCAGTTTTCCCTGAATCAAAAAACGAAACGAAATAGGAATAAAGCAAAATAAAAATAAGGATGATAGAGAAAGGAATGAAGGCTGATTTGAAATTAGATTGCTTTGGCCTGCTCTGCCCTATGCCGATTATCCAGGCAGCACAAAAAATAAAAGAAATAAAGATTGGAGAAGTTTTGGAAGTGATCTCAACAGATGAAGGAATCAGAGAGGATATGCCAGCCTGGTGCAGGCAGGTCGGACAAGAATATCTTGGATTGGAGGAAGAAGGAGAAACTATAAAAGTGTATGTAAGGAAAGTTAAGGATTAGCCTTGTTTATCCGAACCAGGCCAACGTGGGAAATCGAACGGATTTGTAGGGGCTTGATTCATCAAGCCTGCGTTTGAATGGATAATTTCTTAACGTAGGGGCTTGATTTATCAAATCCATTTTGAGGAGAAAAGTGAACAAAGAAGAGATAAAGGACAAAATAGCGAAATTAAAAAAAGAAAAGAATGCCGTTATTTTGTCCCATAATTATCAGATTGGAGACGTCCAGGATGTAGCTGATTATATCGGGGATTCCTTGGGCCTGAGCCAGAAAGCAGCCCAGGTGGATGCAAAGATCATTGTATTCTGCGGGGTCCGCTTTATGGCCGAGACAGCTAAGATACTGGCGCCGGAGAAAACAATTCTTATTCCGGATGTAAGGGCAGGCTGTCCTATGGCTGATATGATTACTGCCTCGGAGCTTCTGGAGTGGAAAAGAAATTATCCAGGAAGTAAGGTTGTCTGTTATGTTAATACAACCGCAGAGGTAAAGGCTGAATGTGATATTTGCTGCACCTCGTCAAATGCCGTCAAAGTTGTGAATTCCCTTACTGCGGATGAAATTCTTTTTGCTCCGGATAAAAATCTTGCAGCTTATGTTGCCCGCTACACGAAGAAGAAGATTATTCCCTGGGATGGCTATTGCTATGTTCATAGATACATCAAAGCCAGAGATATAAGGGAAAAAAGGAATCTTCACCCCGAAGCAGAAGTCTGGGTTCATCCTGAATGCCTACCCGAGGTTATAGATCTTGCAGATAAGGTTCTTTCCACAGGAAAAATGGTTCAGGAAGTCCGCAAGACAAAAAAGAAAGAAGTCATTATAGGAACCGAAACCGGGATAGTCTACAGAATGAAAAAAGAGAATCCAACCAAGAATTTTTATCCTGCCAGAGACACGGCCCTTTGTTTTAACATGAAAAAAATAGATTTGCGAAAAGTTTTAAGATCTTTAGAAAATATGATTCATAAAGTTGAAGTTCCCCTTGAAATTAGTCAAAAGGCAAGAGGAGCTATAGAAAGAATGGTCGAGATTTAAGGAGAAATTCAAAAGATTCTAGCTTGGAATGCAGGCCCTTGATTCACTGAATCCGTTTTTGATTGTATGGTTTATTATTGTAGGGGCTTGATTTATCAAGCCCGCCTTTTAGTGCGAGGTTAAAAAGTGGAAAGTGCAGAAAAGAGAATCGAAGAAATTATAGCTATTCTGAGTGAAGCGAATTCCTCGAGTCGAACAGCTCTCAAACATGAAACTCCGCTCCAGATTCTTGTGGCCACAATTCTGTCTGCTCAGTGCACGGATGAAAAAGTAAATCAGATCACTCCGTCCCTTTTCCAAAAATACGCGAAGCCTTCAGATTTTGCCTCTGCGGATAAACAAGAATTAGAGGCAGAAATCAGGCCGACAGGGTTCTTCAGGAACAAAGCGAAAAGCATTATTAACGCTTCCAAAAAGATTGTTGAAGATTTCGGGGGTAAGGTACCGGATAATATGGAAGACCTTGTAACTCTGCCTGGAGTGGCCAGGAAGACAGCCAATATTGTGCTCTCCAGTGCTTTTAAGAAGGCTGAAGGTATTGCTGTCGATACTCATGTGAGACGCTTGTCTCAAAGATTGGGTTTGAGCAAGGAAAAGGATCCGGATAAGATCGAAAAAGACCTTATGAAAATTGTTCCAAAGAAATACTGGCTCGACTTTAATTACATGCTCGTCAACCATGGCCGGAAGATCTGCATGGCTCGAAAACCTCTTTGCCCCCAGTGTGGTGTAAAACACCTTTGCCCATCAGCCAAAAACTTTTATTCTGAAGCAGAGCTAAATCCGTGAATCTAAAGAAAATGATGAAAGAAGCCATGCTCTACAAAGCTCTTCCTGAGAAAAAAGTCTCATGCTTCCTCTGCACCCATCGCTGCGATATTGTCGACTCGAAATTCGGCATCTGCGGGGTGAGACAAAACAAGGAAGGAAAGCTTTACACCCATGTCTATGGGGAAGTCATCGCTGCTCATGTTGACCCCATCGAAAAAAAGCCCCTTTATCATTTTTTACCAGGGACAACATCTTTCTCCATTGCCACCATAGGCTGCAATTTTCGCTGTCCCTTCTGTCAGAACTGGCAGATTTCCCAAGCCTCAAAAAGAAAAGAGGGAGGATTACAAGGCCAAAGACTTCTCCCTGAAGATGTAGTCTTGGCGGCAAAAAATTACGGCTGTCAGAGTATTTCTTACACTTACACCGAACCAACGATTTTCTTTGAGTATGCCTACGACACTGCCAAGCTCGCCAAGAAAGAAGGCCTGGCTAATATATTTGTCACCAATGGCTTCATGACTCCGGAAGCTCTGGAGACAATCAAACCTTATTTAGATGCCTGCAATGTCGACCTAAAATCATTCAGGGAAGAGTTTTATAAAGATGTATGTAAAGCTCATTTACAGCCTGTTCTTGACTCTATTCGCCTGATGAAAAAATTAGACATCTGGGTTGAAGTTACTACTTTGGTCGTTCCGGGGGAGAACGATGGAGATGAGGAGCTAAGAAATATTGCCCGCTTTATTGCCGAGACAGATCCTGATATTCCCTGGCACATAAGCCGCTTCCATCCTAATTATGAATACACAGATACTCAGGCAACTACCGTTGAAACCTTACGTAAAGCTTGTTCCATAGGTAAAAAGGAAGGCCTTCGCTATATTTATGTCGGGAATGTCCTCGGGGAATCAGAAGACACTCTTTGTCCCTCCTGCGGGAAAATCCTTGTT
>JAUWJP010000204.1 GCA_030607635.1 Candidatus Aminicenantota bacterium | reverse complement strand
TTTGAAAAAAGGTCCCTATATAGATGTAAAACTAATAAAAAAAATTCATGTTTTAGAAACTAAGGGAGAAAAAAGAAAAGTAATCAGGACATGGTCTCGCCGTTCAACGATTATACCGGAAATGGTAGGACTGACTATCGCTGTCCATAACGGAAGAAAATTCATTCCAGTCTTCATAAGTGAGAATATGGTTGGGCATAAATTAGGAGAATTTTCTCCGACTAGGACTTTTAAAGGTCATACATCAAAAACAGCACGAACAATAAGGATGAGAAAATAAAGTGAAAGAACAAGATATTATCTCTCGAGCGGTCAGCAAATATATCAGGATTGGCCCGCAGAAGTGTCAGTTGGTGGCTGACTTGATAAGGGAGAGGTATGTTGGGGAAGCTTTAACAATTCTCCGTTTTTCGAAGAAAAGGAAAGCAAGCTCCATGGTTGAAAAAGTTCTTAAGTCTGCAATTGCCAATGCTCAACAAAAAGTCCCCAATATCGATGTGGATAATCTATATATATCAAGAATCTTCGTCAATCAGGGGCCTCAGATGAAGAGGTTCAGAGCTCGTGCTATGGGGAGAGCTGCCAGGATTATAAAAAGGACAAGCCATGTCCTTATTTCATTAGAAGAGAGAAAAGGGAGAGCGTAAGTGGGACAGAAAACACATCCTATTGGATTTAGATTGGGATTTAATAAACAATGGAGTTCCCGCTGGTTCTCTAAAGGAGCAGAATATAGCCGCTTGATTCATGAATATTTGAAAATGAAGAAACTTATTAAAGAGAGATACTATCATGCAGGAATCTCTGAAGTGGGCCTAGAGCGAGTGGGTCCAAAAGTCAGGATAATCATCCATACAGCTCGACCGGGCATCGTCATAGGTCGAGGTGGAAAGGAGATTGAAAACCTCAAATCCATTCTCCAGGATATTGTTAAGAAAGAGGTTTACATTGATATCAGAGAAGTGGATAAACTGGAGCTCTCTGCTTTATTGGTTGCCGAAGGAGTGGCTATCCAGCTTGAGAAGCGGATAGCTTATAGAAGGGCCATGAGGAGAGCAGTGGATATGGCGTTGAAAATGGGAGCAAAAGGGATAAAAGTGATGTGTTCAGGCAGGTTGGGAGGAGTTGAGATTGCCCGCACTGAATGGTATCTAAAAGGTCAATTGCCCCTTCAGACATTGAGGGCGGATATTGATTATGGTTTTACCGAGGCTTTTACCAACTATGGTCAGATGGGCGTAAAAGTCTGGATTTATAGAGGAGATGTGGAAAAAGCGAAAGTTACGTCCCAAACGGCTGAGATAGAGGAGATTTAGCCATGCTATGCCAAAAAAGGTCAAACACAGAAAGCACCATAGAGGAAGAAGGAAGGGAAAAGCCCGCCGAGGAGCAGATCTCTCTTTTGGAGAATTTGGTCTTCAAGCTTTAGAACCATGTTGGCTCACAGCGCGTCAGCTTGAAGCTGGTAGAATCGCCATTGCTCGCTATGTCAAGAGGAAAGGCAAACTTTGGATTAGAGCTTTTCCCTGGAAACCAATCACTAAAAAGCCAACAGAGGTGAGAATGGGAAAAGGCAAGGGAGATCCTGAGTTTTGGGTGGATGTAATTACACCAGGAAAAATAATATATGAGTTAGAAGGAGTCACTGAAAGCGCGGCCAGAGAAGCTATGAGGCTGGCTGCCCACAAACTTCCAATCAGGACGAGATTTATTTCAAGAGAGGGTAGAGAATTGAGATGAAGGCAAGAGAGTTAAGAGAGTTGTCAGAAGATGAGTTGAGAAGAAAAGAGGATGAATTGAAAGACCAGCTTTTTAAGTTGAAATTCCAGCATGCATTAGGACAGTTAGAAAATGCAATGAAGCTCAAAAGTATTAAAAAGGATATTGCCAGAATAAAAACGATATTAGGAGAAAATAAAGAAGGAAAGAAATAAAGAATGGAAAGCATTCAAACAAGAAAAACTACAAAAATAGGCGTCGTTGTAAGTAATAAGGCAAAAAAGACAGTTACTGTTCTTGTTGAGCGACCAATAAGGCATCATTTATACAAAAAAATCATCAAAAAGAGGAAAAAATTTCTTGCTCATGATGAGTATGAGAAATGCAAGGTTGGAGATATGGTTAGAATCATAGAGACAAGGCCTTTAAGCAAAAGAAAAAGATGGCGAATCCAGGAAATAGTGGGATTATCTCCTAGCGAGACAGAAAAAGAGATTGAGGAAAGGAAAGAATGATCCAAACGGAAACTAGACTCAGGGTTGCTGATAATTCTGGTGCACGGAGTATTTTATGTATCACCACTTTGGGTGTGGGGAAAACAGCAACTATTGGAGATGTAATCTCAGCTACTGTTAAAGAAGCCGAACCTGAAAGCAAGGTTGAGAAGGGAAAAGTCGTCCGAGCTGTCATAGTTCGGACAAGGAAAGAGATTAGACGCAGAGATGGTTCTCATATACGCTTTGATGATAACGCGGCAGTTATAATTGACCCACAAGGAGAACCTGTTGGGACCAGAGTTTTTGGGCCGGTTGGAAGAGAATTGAGAGAGAAGAGATTTATGAAGATTGTTTCTCTTGCCCCGGAGGTTGTTTAATGAACACGATCACTTTAAAGAAAAATGATGTCGTCGTGATCATCAAAGGAAAAGACAAGGGAAAAACAGGGAAAATATTAAAAGTCATCGCTGGGAAAAGAAGAGCGGTTGTGGAAAAAGCCAATTTTGTCAAGGAGTTTATTCGTCCTGATCGGAGTAAAAACATTCAAGGAGGGATCATGGAGAGAGAGGCTCCCATTCAGGTTTCCAATTTGATGCTTTATTGCTCTGAATGCGGTCAAGGCGTGAGAGTAAGGAAAAAAATATTGGAGGATGGGAGTAAAATCAGAGTCTGCAGTAAGTGTGAAACAGACTTAGAAAAGCAAAAATGAGGAAAGATTTATGAGTCGTCTTTTTGATAAATACAAAAAAGAAGTTATGCCAGCGCTTCAGAAGGAGTTTTCTATAAAAAATAAGATGGCTGTACCCCGGCTGGAAAAAATCGTTTTAAATGTTGGTGCAGGGGATGCCATCCAGAATATTAAATTTTTAGATACGGCAAAAAAGGAACTGAGCTTAATCACCGGCCAGTGGGCTGCAACAGGAAGAGCAAAAAAATCTATTTCAACTTTTAAGCTTCGCAAAGGGCATGCCATTGCCTGTTATGTCACTCTGCGAGGGAAAAGAATGTATGAGTTTTTTGACCGTTTAGTCAATATCGTACTCCCCCGTGTCAGGGATTTCAGGGGTGTTTCTCCCCGGTCTTTTGATGGCAGGGGAAATTACACTCTTGGCATGAAAGATCAATTAGTTTTTCCAGAGATAGATTATACAAAAGTGGAAAAGCAGCGAGGGATGAATATCACTATCGTCACCTCTGCGGAGAGCGATAAGGCGGCAACTGCCTTATTGGAAAAATTAGGAATGCCTTTTGGAGAGGCATGATAAGGAAGGAAAAATGTCCAAAATATCAGCTATGGCGAAATACTTAAAAGAACCGAAGTACCCAACAAGGAGAAAAAAGCGCTGTCAGATATGCGGGCGTTCCAAAGGATATTATAGAAAATTTGATATGTGTCGATTATGCTTTCGGGAGCTGGCTTTAAAAGGCGAAATACCTGGAATTGTGAAAGCATCTTGGTAAAATTTTGAAAAGGATGAAATCATGAGTTTAACAGACCCTGTCGCTGATATGCTGACCAGGATAAGGAATGCCCTCCAAGCCAAGAAAAAAGATGTGAATATTCCTTCTTCTCATATGAAGGTCGAGATAGCAAAAATTTTAAAGGATGAGGGATATATTAAAAACTTTAGGGTTACTGAAGATAGCAAGCAAGGGATATTAAATCTTACTCT
>JAUWJP010000060.1 GCA_030607635.1 Candidatus Aminicenantota bacterium | reverse complement strand
GGGGAACGTCCCCATAAACTCGAAGCATATACGGTGAAATCGGTCCGCCCGAAGGGTAAATTAGGCCGACATATAATAAAAAGAAATGCATTTGAGCCCTATTGAATGTTCTGCTAGAAGTGAAATCAGAGTAACGAGTAGATATCAATGAAACTAAATATTGGTGTCGGCCTAATTTATGAATAAATCAGGCTAAGGAAAAGAGTGCATAAATATGAAAGATTTTAAGTCTAAGATAGAGGAACACAAAAAAAGATTTGAAAAAGCTCTGTCTGGTGTGAAAGATGAAAAGTCCCTCCAGGAAGTTCGTAATGCCTTCATGAGTCGGAAGCGAGGAGAGCTGAAGCTTCTTTTTGAAGAGCTTAAAACACTCAAGCCGGAAGAGAAGGCCGCATTTGGTCAAATGGTCAATGATCTGAAAATACATATCCAGGAGAAAATTAGAGTTCGAGGAGAACTTAAGGTCATCAAGAAAGAATCCGCAGCCCTTAAGGCAAGCTCTGGGAAAATTGACCTTACCCTCCCCGGGCAAAAGGAATATTGGGGATCTCCGCATCCTATCTTGCTTTTTCAGCAGGAGATTGAGAATATATTCATGGCCATGGGCTATTTCATCGAAGATGGTCCTGAAATAGAAACAGATTATTATAATTTTGAGGCTTTAAATTTTCCCCCTTATCATCCTGCTCGAGATGACTGGGATACTCTTTATATAACGGATGACTTGCTTCTCCGCACTCACACCTCTCCTGTCCAAATACGAGCTATGGAAAAGCGGAAACCCCCCATCAGGATAATTACCCCTGGTAAAGTCTACCGGAGGGAAACACCCGACCCAACCCATCTTCCCATGTTTTACCAGGTTGAAGGACTTGTTGTGGATGAAGGCATCACTTTTGCCCATTTAAAAGGAACGTTGGAGCATTTTCTCAAGACGCTTTTTTACGAGAAAATCAAAATAAGGTTTCGGCCGAGCTTCTTTCCTTTCACCGAGCCGTCGGCTGAGATTGACATCGAATGCACTGTCTGTGCAGGCAAAAATGAAGAATGTCGAGTTTGCGGAGGGAGTGGATGGATAGAGATTTTAGGTTCTGGGATGGTGGACCCTCAGGTTTTAAAGAACGTCAACATCGACCCCGAGAAGTATTCTGGATTCGCTTTTGGCTTGGGAATAGACAGGACCGCCATGTCTGCTTTCCAGATACCTGACATGAGATTTTTTTATGAGAATGATTTGAGGTTCATAAGGCAGTTCACGTTAAAATGATAATAAGTTTAAATTGGCTAAAGGATTATATCGAGATTGATCTTTCTCTTCCTGTATTGATCGAAAAGCTAAATATGATTGGATTAATGGTGGAGGATTGGGAAGAGAAAGGTTCAGATGTCATATTGGACATCGAGACCTACGCCAACCGTCCTGATACTCTCGGACATCTGGGAGTTGCCCGAGAATTAGCTACAGCGCTTGAGCTGGGCATTAAGGAGCGGAAGTGGCCACTGACGGAGATTGAACAAAAGATTTCTGACCTTGCTGATGTCCGAATCTGGGATGATGAACTTTGTCCTCGTTATAGCGGTATGGTTATCAAAGGCATACAGGTTGGCCCTTCCCCTGAATGGTTGAGGAAGAGGATTGAAGCTGTGGGCTTAAAGCCTATCAACAACGTTGTTGATGTGACCAATTATGTCCTCTTCGCAACTGCTCATCCTATTCATGCTTTTGATTTGGCCAAGATTTCTGGCAGAAAAATCATAATCCGGAAAGCAAAAGATGCAGAAGTACTAAGAAGTTTAGAAGACAGCGATATTTCTCTTACCCCAGAGATGCTGGTGATTGCCGATGAGAAAAAGCCCATAGCCCTGGCCGGAATCATAGGCGGGGAGGAGTCCTCTGTTAAGGAGAGCACTCAGGATGTTTTTATAGAAAGTGCCTGTTTTGACCCAGTCTCTATCCGGAAAACCAGCAAGAAAACAGGGATTTCGACGGATGCTTCATACCGATTTGAGAGGGGAGCTGATATTTCTTTTCCCCCTCAGGCCGCCTTAATGGCAGCCTCTTTGCTGACTCAATTAGGAGGTAAAGCTGCTAAGGGCATTGCAGATGTCTATCCTAAACCTAAAAAGGAGAAAACAGTCGTCTTACGCCACCATCGTATTTCTGATCTCCTTGGGCTGGAGCTTGATGGGGAATTTGCCGAGCGAACTCTCGCCAGCCTTGGCTTCCAGGCCGAAGTCCAACAAAAAGGAGTATGGCAGGTTAAAATTCCTCAGTTCAGGGTCGATGTAGAAAGGGAAGCGGACCTTATTGAAGAGATTGCACGTTTTTATGGATATGATAAGATTCCTGCCTCTCTCCCGCCTCTCAGAGCGTTAGAACTCCCAGTGGATCAGAAAAGAGAGAGAATCAATAAATTTCGGCAGCTTCTTTTCTGCAATGGTTTTGATGAGGTTCTCAATTTCAGTTTTTCTGATCCTGAAAAAGAAGCCAGACTCCAAACCGGACAGAAGGCCATAGAAATCAGAAATCCTGTTTCTTCAAAGGCGTCACTCCTCAGGACAACACTCCTGGGAGGATTGCTGGAGAACATTGTCTGGAACAAAAACAGAGGTGCCGAAGGTATTCATCTCTTTGAGATTGGAAACGCTTATTTTTGGCAAAATGAGACAAATCGAGAACAGCTAACACTTGCCCTGGCAACAACAGGTCTAGTGGGCCCGGTCCAATGGCATAGAAAGAGTGAAGATACTGACTTTTTCCGCATTAAAGGAGCGTTGGAATCTCTTATGACTTACTCAAGGTACGAACCTTTTTCCTTTAAGGAAAAAGACCATGCCTTCTTCGAGCAGGAGTATTCTCTCGCTATGATTTTCAAAGAGGAGACGGTTGGTTATTGTGGGCTGCTCAAAAAAAATCTTCTCGATTCCTACTCCTTGAAAGAACCCGTCTGGGCAGCTGAATTGAACCTGGCCCTGTTATTCGAGAAGCAACCTTATTCTTTCGAGTTCACTCCAGTGGATAGATTCCCCAGCATCACTCGAGATGTTTCTTTTATTTCTAGTCGAAGTGTGCTTTATCAAGATATAAAGGAAGTTGTGGAGAAGCTTGCCATTCCGGGCCTGATGGAGTTTGACCCTCATGACCGTTTTTCAGGATCATCCATTCCAAGCGGTAAAATCAGTTTATCTCTTCGTTTTGTTTTTCGCCATCCTCAGAGGACATTATTAGCTAAAGAAGTAGATACTCTTCAGGAGAAAATTATTAATGCTTAGTTACGAAATTCAAATTTCAATTAAGAAAAGGAGGGAAAATTGACAAGCGAATTAGAAAGGATTAAAATACTTGAAAATAAGGTTACTCAAGTTGTTGATTATATAAATAAGCTTCTAAAAGAGAATGAGAAGCTGAAGCAGCAGATAAAAGAGTTGAAAACGGAAAAAAAGTATTTTGAGGATCAGGTAAAGAGAACAGAAAAACTTGATGAGGATCTCAAGAGATACGCGCAGGATAGAAAGATCATGAAAGAAAAGATAGAGACAATATTAGACCAGATAGACCAGGTTGGAATATGAGTGACAAAGTAATAGAAATCGAAATTTATGGACAAAAATACAGGATAAGAGTCAAAGGAGAAGAGGATGAAAAATATATAGGCCGTCTTACTTCTTATGTTGATCAAAAAATGCGTGAAGTTGCTGTTAAATCAAAATCTGTGGATTCATTAAAAATCTCGGTTCTGGCATCATTGAATATCGCCGACGAATATTTCGTATCTCTGAAAAAATTAGATCAACTGAATGAAGTTATCGGTCATATGGAGAGTAAAGTAGAAAGTTTGGAGGATTATCTTTTAAAAGATGAGAATACATACAAAAATATTGAGGAAGCCACTAAATAAAATTAGGATTAAAGCTCGAAAATCCTTAGTTGAGTTGAGGGAGAGTCGAAGCCCTCAGAGAGGAAAATTCAGGCCTGTCATTTGCCCTGAAATTCTTCTCTTTTTTGGCGGGGAAGAGTACCGATTCTTAAATTTTCGCTCCCTCTGGTTTCCTCTTTGTTTTCGAACTGAAAGGGAATTTCTTTTGTAACCCTCCTTACTTTCATCTCCTTTGATTCAGCTAATGAGGAGGTGATCAAAGTGAATTTAGCTCCATTTATAATTGTTGGAGCCTGCGTTGTTTTGGTTGGATTCGTTATTTTTATCTTTATCAAAAAGACTTCTGGAGCAAAGTCTATATTTAAGGCCAGTCAGGAAGCCAAGAATATTAGAGAGGGAGCAAAGGAAGATGCAGAAAAGATAAGGCGTGAAGCTTCTATAGAAGCCAAAGAGAAGCTTCTGAACCTCAAGGCTGATTTTGAGAGGCAGACTCACGATGGACGCAGAAAACTTAACGATATGGAAAGAAGGCTTGTGCAAAAAGAGGAAAATCTGGAGCGCAGGTTCCAGGGTCTAGAAAGAAAAGAGAAGGAATTTTCAACTAAAGAGCAGAGGCTTCACTCAAAAGAAAGGGAAATTACGGAAGAAAAGAATAAGCATGAAGAATTGATCAGAAAAGAAGCGGAAGAGTTGGAAAGGATATCAGGGCTGACTCAGGAAGAAGCAAAAAACATATTGATGAATAAGATGGAACAAGAAGCCAAGCTCGAGGCTGTTCAGACAATCCGACGGATTGAAGAAGAGACCAAGGAGAAAAGCCAGATTCTTGCTTGCGAGATAATAAGTCAAGCTATACAGCACTCAGCGGCCGAACATGTGGTAGAAACAACGGTTTCTGTGGTTGACCTTCCTTCTGATGATATGAAAGGCCGAATCATCGGAAGAGAAGGGCGAAACATTCGTACCCTTGAAATGGCGACAAACGTTTATATAATAGTCGATGACACTCCTGGGGCTATCATTCTCTCAAGTTTCGACCCAATTCGTCGAGAGTTAGCTCGTCTGGCAATCGAAAAGCTGGTTATCGACGGAAGAATTCATCCTGCCCGTATTGAAGAGGTAGTGGAGACAGTAAGGGCAGAATTGGAGGAGAAAACCAAACAGGAAGGAGAATCCGTAGTCTTGGAGCTCCGGGTTCAGAATGTTCATCCTGAGCTCGTTAAACTTCTGGGCAAGTTGAAATTCCGGACAAGCTATGGTCAGAATGTCCTCCAGCATTCCAAAGAAGTTGCCTATTTAGCAACTTTAATGGCTAAAGAGCTGGGGGTGGATTCAGAAATTGCCTTAAGGGCAGGACTTCTGCATGACATAGGAAAGGCAGTGGATAAAGAAATCGAAGGAACTCACACAGAGTTGAGTGTCAAACTTACCAAGAAGTACGGAGAATCTGAAGCTGTCGTACAGGCCATTGCTTCCCATCATCGTGATATTGATTTTCCTTCCATAGAAGCGGTATTAGTCCAGGCGGCGGACACTCTTTCAGCAGCACGGCCTGGTGCACGCCGTGAGATTCTGGAGGCCTACGTCAAGAGACTGGAGAAACTCGAAGGAATAGCAAATTCTTACGAGGGAGTTTCTAAGTCTTTTGCTCTCCAGGCAGGTCGTGAGATAAGGATTATCGTAGAAAGTCATAAGATCTCTGATGAAAAGGCAACGGTAATAGCCAAAGAGATTGCCCAAAAAATAAAGGAAGAGCTGGACTATCCAGGACAGATAAAAGTGACGGTTATACGTGAGACGAGAGCTGTGGAATATGCCCGATAAGATTAGCATTCTGTTTATAGGTGATGTAATCGGCCGTCCAGGGCGTAAAATATTGGAGAAATATTTGCGTCCTGTTGTCAAGAAGTATTCTCCTTCTCTCATCATTGCCAACGGTGAAAATGCCGCAGGAGGATTGGGGATTACAGAAAAGGTGGCACAGGAGCTATTGAGCGAGATTGATGTTTTAACTTCAGGAAATCATATTTGGGATAAGAAGGAAGCGCTCGATTATCTGGATCAAGAGCCGAGACTCCTTCGACCTGCTAATTATCCACCTAAAAACCCAGGAAAAGGGGCATACGTCTTTGAGACAAGAGGGAAGGGAAAGATTGGCGTCCTGAATCTTCAAGGAAGAGTCTTTATGGAACCGCTAGATTGTCCCTTCAGAACTGCTGATGAAGAACTCAAGAGCCTCAGAGCTTCTACTCCAGTAATAGTTGTTGATTTTCATGCTGAGGCCACTTCAGAAAAGCAGGCAATGGGCTGGTATCTGGACGGGAAAGTTTCAGCCGTCTTAGGAAGCCATACCCATGTTCCCACAGCTGATGAGAGAATCCTTCCCCAGGGAACGGCTTTTATCACTGATGTTGGGATGGTCGGTGGCTACAATTCTGTAATCGGGATCCGCAGGGACCAATCTGTAAAAAGATTCCTCACCGGTCGGCCTCACCGCTTTGAGCCAGAAAAGGAGGGAGTATTCTTCTGTGCTGTCTTTGTTGAGGTCGATCCAAAGACAGGGAAAGCTCTTTCCATCCGCAGAGAAATCATAACCGAGGAAGAAATTGGAGATTAACAGCCTCGTAAAGCCAGACAAGATTTATGCTGTTTCTGAAGTTACGCGGATGATCAAACAGGAGCTGGAGAGTGCATTTCCTCTGTTATGGGTGGAAGGGGAGATATCCAACTTCTACCGCCACCAATCAGGTCATCTATATTTCACGTTGAAAGACGAGCGAAGCCAGCTTCGCGCAGTCATGTTTCGCTCTATGGCCCAAAAAGTTCCTTTTGAGTTGGAGGATGGGCTCCAGGTTGTCTCCCGGGGACAGATTAATGTTTATGAACCCAGAGGGGAATACCAGCTTTTGATTGAGATGGTTGAGCCCAAGGGCAAAGGTGCGCTCCAGCTGGCCTTTGAGCAGCTCAGGGAGAAGTTAAAGAAGGAAGGCCTCTTCGATCCCAAGTTTAAAAAGAAACTTCCGCTTCTTCCCAAAAAAGTCGGGATCGTCACTTCCCCGGGGGGAGCAGCCATAGTCGATATCCTCAGGACGATTGAGAGAAGGTTTGCCCGACTCCATATACTTATCTATCCCGTCAGAGTTCAGGGAGAGGGAGCAGCGGACGAGATTGTCGAAGGGATAGATTATTTGGGCCGTCTTCCCGATATCGATGCCATCATTGTCGGTCGAGGAGGAGGATCAATAGAAGATCTGTGGGCTTTCAACGAGGAAAAGGTTGCCCGGTCCATTTTCAGCTGTTCTGTTCCCGTAATATCAGCCGTCGGTCATGAGATTGATTTTACCATTGCGGACTTTGTGGCAGATATTCGAGCCTCGACTCCCTCTGTAGCGGCGGAGATTTTGATCGAGAAGGAACAGTCCTTTGAGGAGCGAATCAAAAACTTGGAGAAAAGAATGATCCACTGCCACAGATATTTCCTCCAGGAGCAAAGACATCAGGTGGTTAGCCTCGCCCAACACAGAGCTTTTCAGAATATGAAAATAAAACTATTGAATCTCGAACAAAAGGTTGACGACCTGGAGACAAAAGCCTGGAACACCATCAGAGATACGCAGCAAAAGATTGCTGAAGACAAATCCGCGACTTTCCTGATGGAAGAGAAGATGCGCGGCACGTTGAGAAGAATGCTCCAGCATTTCCAGGCTCAGTGGGAAAGGCTTTCTGCGCAGTTGCATAACCTGAGTCCCCTGAATATACTAAAAAAAGGCTATGCTCTCTGCTGGAGAGATGGCGGCCAGTATCTGATTCGCAAAATAGATGAGGTCAAAAAAGAGGAGGAATTGACAGTTTCCTTTTATAAGGGGGAATTCAGCTGTCTGGTTAAAAAAATAGATGGAGCGAAGCTCATCGAATCCCGGCTTAGTAAAAAATGAAAAAATGGGGCCTGGCCCCAATATATCCTAAAATGGGGCCTGGCCCCATTTTATTGAAATCATGACAAAAAAAGGAGAAAAAATGGCTACCCTTAGCTTTGAGAAAGCCTTAGAAGACTTGGAAAAGATCGTGGAAAAATTAGAGAAAGGAGGGTTTTCTTTAAGTGAGTCACTGGCTCTTTTTGAGAAAGGAGTCAAGCTGGCAAGATTTTTAAGGGAAGAACTCGAGAAAGCTGAGAAGAAAGTCGAGATTCTCCTCAAGGATGAAAAAGGAGAGGTCAAAGAAAAGCCCTTTGAACTCGGGAAAGAAGAAGCTGCGCCTTCAAAAGAAAAGAAGGAGGAAGAAGAGGAGGAAGAATCGCCCGAGCCAGAAAAGGATGAAGACCTTCCCTTTTAAAAAAGGGTAAAAAATGGGGACAGGCCCCGTTTTTAATGTCATTGCGACGAGAGAAGTGACACTGCAATCTCAACCTTTCTTTATAAGATTG
>JAUWJP010000274.1 GCA_030607635.1 Candidatus Aminicenantota bacterium | reverse complement strand
TTGGAATAAGATGGGGAAAAAAGTAGGCAGCAGCCAGGTTACGATCTACGATGACCCGACTATTCCCTATTTTCGAGGCTCTTATAATATAGACGATGAAGGCACAATCCCCAAAAAGACGCTTCTCATCGAAAGAGGAAAAATAGCAGGTCTTCTTCAAGACAGGCTTTCAGCCAAATTGATGCGAAGACCTCTCACTGGTCACGGCCGAAGACAAGACTATTCATGCATTCCTATTCCAAGGATGAGCAATACCTATATAGACAGAGGAAGGTACTCCCCGGATGAAATCATTAAGTCTGTGGAAAAGGGATTTTATGCCCACAAATTCCTGGGAGGTCAAGTGGAAGATTCAGGAAAATTCACCTTTTCAGTCAGCTCAGGCTATCTTATAGAAAACGGAAAACTGACCGCACCTGTGAAGCAGGCAACTCTGATCGGAACCAATATTGAGATCTTAAAAAATATTGAAATGATCGGCTCTGACCTTAAATTTGGTCTTCAAACAGGAACCTGCGGAAAAGAAGGCCAGGCTGTTCCGGTTATCGATGGCTGCCCTACGATAAAAATTTCCAGGATGACAGTGGGAGGGCAATAGTGAAAAAGGGAAAAATGCCCGTGAAGCTCAAAGAGCTGGCAGAAAGCCTGGTTACTTTCGGAAAAGTCAACGGAGCGGACGAAGTGGAAATATCCATCTTGGATGGCTATGAATTCAGCGTCGATGTAAGATTGGGAAAAATAGAAAACCTGGTTGAGGCAGGTTCCAGGTCCTTGGGCTTGAGAGTCATCAAGGATAAAAAAACTGCCTTTGCCTCTTCCTCAGATTTATCCAAAGAGGCACTCGATCATCTTGTGAAAAATGCCATAAAGCGGGCAAGGTTAGCCAGCCCTGATGAATTTTCAGGACTCCCCGCTCTCTCTAAAAAAAGAATTGACATTTCTTCCTTAAAACTTTTTGACCCTGAAATCCCAAACCTGGATTCTAAAAAGAAGATTGCTCTGGCTACAGAATCAGAAAAAATCGCTCTCGAGGATAAAAGAATCACAAACTCCCATGGATCAAGCTTTGAGACTAGAGAAATCAGAATAATTTTTGCAAACTCGAACGGCTTCCTTGAGGAATATGAGCAAACATTTTGCGGCCTGAGTATTGGCCTGCTGGCTGGAGGAACAGACAATCAAGTTGAAGACTATTGGTCCTCCTCAAAGCTCCATTTCAAAGAGTTAGATTCACCAGAAGAGGTCGCCAAAAAAGCAGTGGAGAGAACAGTGCGGCAAATTAAACCCAGGAAAATAAAGACACAAAAAGTTCCTGTTATCTTTGAACCTACGATGACCTCCTGGCTACTTGGTTTTCTCTTTGCCTGTATCTCGGGGGTTTCCATCTACCAGAAAACTTCCTTTTTGGTCGATAAGCTGGGAAAAAGAATTGGGAATGAAAGAATGGCTGTCTTTGACGACGGCCTTATGCCCGGGAGGCTTGGAACAAGACCTTTTGACGCCGAAGGTGTACCCAGCCAAAAAACTCTGGTTATGGATAAAGGAATTCTCAAAAACTACCTGTGCAACACTTACGCTGCCCGGAAACTGAAGCTCAAATCAACAGGAAGCTCAAGCGGTACCAGTGTCAGCCCCAGTAATTTTTATCTCCAAGCCGGAAATACCTCTCCGGAAAAAATCGTCTCCTCCCTGGAAAAGGGCTTAATCCTTGTCAGAACCATCGGGCACGGACTCAATCCTGTAACCGGGGACATCTCCAGAGGAGCATTCGGCTTATGGGTTGAAAAAGGAGAAATTGTCTATCCGGTTTCAGAGATAACCATCTCCGGGAATCTCGGTAAAATCTTGAATAATATAGAAATGGTTGGCAATGACCTTGACTTCAGGAGTCCCCTCGCCGGCCCGACAATAAAAATAAAGGAACTGACAGTAGCCGGCCAGTAATGAAGCAAAAAATGATGAGAACCTCTAATTTTACTGCTATAGCGTTTTCGCTCTTAAGCGAGTGTACATTTAGCCTTCGAAAACATCACTTTTGGTTACCTTCTGTGGAATCATAACTTTTCAAAACTTTTAACAGGCAATCAATATCTTCGAAGTTATTGAAGATATTTACAGATACTCTGATGCCTTCTCCTCGAGCGCCGACAAAGATTTTATTTTCAGCAAGAGTTTTAATGCATTGTTTATTTTTATCTTCGAGTGTGAATGTCACTATGGCTGAACGCTCCTTTTTTCTGGCAACAGGTGAGATAATCTTGATTTCCAGTTTTTTCAACCCCCTGATCAGATAATCTGTCAATTCCATGACACGAGTCCGGATATTCTGAAATCCGATTGTTTTGAGGTAGTCCATCGCGACTTGAAATGCCAATAAAGGCTGCAGGTTGTATGATCCAATAATGTACCTCTCGGCAGTTTTATGAAGACGGAAGGGAGTATTTTTAGCCGTGTGAATGAGACTCCCTTCTTCGGGGGCCACAGACATCCATCCTGCCCAGGGAGAAGGATATTTTTTCCGAAATAAGGAAGATGTGTAGAATAGAGTCCCGATATGGCCGGTGAATCCCCATTTGTGAACCGAAGCAGAGAGCACCTCGATGTTCATGGATCTGACATTAATCGGGAAAAAAGGAAAGGACTGAGTGGCATTGACGATAAAGAGAATTCCTCTTTTCTTCAGTTCTTCGCCGAGAGCTTTCAGGTCCTGGCGGAATCCCGTGGCGTACTGCACGTGTGAAGTAACAACTGCCAAGGTGTTCCGGTCTGACAGTTTCAGGATGTTATCAATGGGGTACCTTGCTTCCACGGGCTGGACATAGCGCATATCCAGGTCCTGGTATTCATAGCCGATCGTCGAGGCGGGAAACTCATCCTCCATCGAGACAATATTGAAGGGCTTCCGGATATGATTTTTAAACGTCATGGCCAGAAGCGACATGACGGATGAGGTGTTTTATCATCATTTTGACTTCCTCCAAAAGTCTTATCCCATA
>JAUWJP010000010.1 GCA_030607635.1 Candidatus Aminicenantota bacterium | reverse complement strand
TTAACTTCTGTTTTCACAAGCTTTATTGCTTTTGGAGAGGTAGGGCAGTGCTCCTCGCAGACGATACAGGGAGTCCCCAAGTCATAGGGAATGCAGGTATTTTTATTAACCCAGGCTAACCCAATCTTGATTTTCGTTTTTTCCATCACAGCCAGCTCTTGTATAGCTCCTGTAGGGCAAACCTGAGAGCAGAGAGAGCAGTAATATTCACAATAGCCAATCTTAGGGACGAGAACAGGAGTCCAGATTCCTTCTGGCCCGGCTTCGGCAAGTGCCGGCTGGAGGCCATTGGTAGGACAGGCCTTCATACATTCGCTGCATTTGACGCATTTTTGAAGAAACTTCTTCTCGGGAAGAGCTCCTGGAGGTCTGATCAGCTTGGGAGAAGCTCGCCTCGTAGAAGGAGAGAGACGGAAAAAAGGAATAGCTGCTATCCCTAAGAGGGATGTAAAAATAAGCTTCCTCTTTGAGAGATCGACGCGTACGATTTCTTCAGGCGTGGATTTCACGGGAAAACTAATGGCACTGGTGGGACATATGGCGCTGCACGTATAACAATATATACATTCGGAACTTTTCCAATCTTCTTCGGGATAGGGCCTTGCTTGAGTCTGGCAGTGAATGGTGCAGAGCCAGCAATCGATACATTTTTGAGGGTCTATTTTAAGCTTCATGACATTCCATCGTGAGATGAGTCCGAGCAAAGCTCCCAATGGGCAGAGGTAGCGGCACCAGTATCTTTCTCTGGATAGGTTAAGAAGCAAGATGCCGATGAAAAGCACTCCCAGGAAAAAGCCCTGGCGAAATACGGAATTGACTGCTAAGTTCTCGAAGAATTGAAAAAGGCTATCAGCCAAGGAAGAGGTGTTTATTTGATAAAGAACGCCAATAAAAGCAGAAAATCCATGGTTTATGGCGGGGAGGATGCTTGCTGCAAAGGAACGATAGAGTAAAGAAAGGGGGTCGAATATTCCCACCAGGTTCAGGGAGAAAAGGGTGCCCACAAGAATAAATAGCAGTAGATAATATTTCCAGGCTGTCCGGTTGTCGCCGTTTTTCTTGGGCTTGAGGAGCTTAGATTTTTTGAAGATAAAAGAGAAGAATTGATGGATGGAACCCAGAGGGCACACCCAGCCACAAGCAACTCGTCCCAGGACAAACGTGAGCACGATGGTCAAAGCCGCAAGAGCAAAGGAAACAAAAAAGGCTCGTGAAGCGATTAAAGTTGCTATGGCTAAAAGAGGATCAAAATGGAAAAAAATTTCTACATGCCCGATATAATCTTCTCCAGGAAAATGAGTTACCAACAATAGATAGAAAAAGAGGATAAAGAAGATCGATTGACTGAGGATTCGGGCAGCTTGAATAACTCTGTATTTTTTAGAGCGTTCTTTTTTCAATTATTAACTTCTCCAAGTCGATTTCTCCATATCCTTTTTGGTGGGCCACTCGAAGATAGGGCAACTCTTGAGGTCTTAGATCAAAAAAGGTGGCGCCTGCTGCGTCAACAGCCACATAATCAACTCCTGCTACAACGGTTTTGCAGAGCTTTGTATCAGAGACTCGGCCTCCTTGAGGGCCGTTCCTGATGAGTATTCGGTAGCCGTCTAAGACTGTCAGGCAAGGCTTAAAGAAGGCAGCCAAATCTATCATAACCTGGTCAAGCTTTTGGTGGAGCTGGTTGCGGTTTCCTCCGAGTGCTCCTAGCCAGTTTTTCATGCCCATGGTCAGCCTTGACAGGCTGTGGGTTTTGGCAATGGGCACGTTTATGATTTTGTCTGCTTCGACAAAATCCGTATAGACTTCCCATTCTTTAAGCCATTCTCCTTTTAGCGCCATTTTTTTCAAGCGATGCGGATTGGGGAAGAGAACCTTCGCTCCTGCTTCTTTTGCAGCTGCCGAAATACCAGAGCGAACATAGGTTCTTCTGGCCGGGTTGCAGGGATTATCCATAACCTTAACTTCTTTTGCCCCTGCATCGAAGCAGAGTTCGACCAGAGTCTTGACGACTTCAGGATTGGTGCAGGCTGCCAGTTTAGGAGGCCTGTCCCAGCCAATATTGGGCTTAACGACTACAACATCCCCTCTGGAAACAAAGCGCTTTGCTCCTCCTAACGAAGAGAGAGCTTCTCTTGTTATCAAAGCTGGAGAATCGCCCTGAATCCAGGCTAAATCAGGAGAATTTTTCTTTTGAGCCAAAAGAGAAGGATGGAACTTCATCAAAAGGCTGCCTACGGCCATATCCTTAATAAAATCTCTTCTCTTCATTGTTATTTTCCTTTCCCTAATGAGTTTACGTATTCTTTTATTCCTTCATAAATTCCCTGGGCAACAAGCTGTCGGTATTGAGGATTCTCAAGCCTTTTTTCTTCAGTTGGGTTGCTCAAGTGAGAGATTTCAACGAGAACAGAAGGCATCTCTCCTCCAATAAGAACCCAAAAGGGACCTCCTTTGACACCCAGACTTTTGACGTTGCTGTATTTTTGAGAGAGGCTTTTCACCAGGCTGTTTTGGATACTTTCAGCGAGCTCTTTTGATTCAACAATCTTGCTGTTTTGGACGATTTTCTCGATGATGTCTTTCATTTCGCTTATGTTCTTGGTAGAAGTTGCGTTTTCTCGGGCGGCTGTTTCGATGACAGAAGGATCCTGGCTGAAATTAAGATAGAACGTCTCTATGCCCGAAAGCTTCCGGCTGCGGTTGGCGTTAGCGTGGATGGAAATGAACAGATCTGCCTGTTTTTGGTTGGCTATCACCGTCCTGCTTTCCGGATCAAGATAGATGTCTGATTCCCTGGTCATTATCACTTCGAAGCCCTCTTTTGACTCCAGTATTTTCATTAGACGCGTGGCAACATCGAGAACTATTCTTTTTTCCCTGAGCCCGCTTTTCCCGCTGCAACCAGGATCTTTTCCTCCGTGGCCAGGATCGATGACAACTCTCTGGATTCCCACGCCTAACTGGCGGATTATGCTTGATCCTGAATTGGCAGGCTGAGCAGGCTGAGGAAGAAGAGGACGTTTGGAGGGAAATATGTCAATGATGATCCTGAACGGGTCGGGGAGATGCCAAACCCGATAATATGCTTTCTTGAAATCAAGGTCAGCCACAACTCTGACTGTAGAAGATGTCTTTTGAGCAATACGTACTTGTTTGAGGTAGTCATTCTCAACAAGGAATATTTTGCCATGTAAAATGGGATTCAGTTTGGCTTGGTAGATATCAATATAAACTCGATCTGGAGAGAGAAGTTCGCTGAATACGTACTCCCTCAATTTCCCGATATCAACAACGATTCTGGTGTAAGAGGGATGTGTGTGGTAACGAAGGTTATGGATTTCCATTCTTGAGTCAGGATGAGAAGGAAAAGGCAGGAAAATAAGGGAAAAAAAGAGGATTATCCACAACCGGCAGCTTTTGTGCTTTGACATCATTAATCTCTATTAATTCTATAGTGTAACTCGCTTATTGTCAACGGAAAGGGACCTCAAGCTCCAAATTTTTTTAATTTTCCCGCATGGGCTAACATCAATGACATGGCATAAATTGCTTGGAATCGTCCCAAATAGCCCTGGCTGCACTCTTTTTCGGTAAATCGGCTCACCTTGTCAACCAGGGAAGTTTTGGAGAAAAGGAGGAATGGATTGGGATGCCAGGAATGAGATTTTAAAAGAGAAGGAGTAGAATGATCAGAAGTAACGACCAGGACTTCAGGCTGAAGGGCAAGAAGGCGGGGAATGTAGGTGTCTGATTCTTCAATGGCCTCCTTTTTAGCCTTAAAATTTCCATCTTCTCCCGCAGAATCCGTTTTTTTCACATGGACATAAATAAAGTCATAGTCTTTGTAGTTTTTTTCTACAGTAGCGAAGAGTTCGGGTAAGTTTTGGCCTGCAGTCAGGACATCCATCCCTAAAAGCCTGGCCAGACCCTTGTACATGGGATAGTTAGCTATGGCAGCGGGTTTTAATTTATAAAGCTCACCCATGCTCAGGAGAGAGGGATGTTTGGAGAATCCCCTTAAAAGGACAGCATTGGCTCTGGGAGAATCTTTCAAGAGATCTATCACCTCATCAATAAAATCATTTACAATTTGGGCAGTTTTTGCGGCTTCTTTGGACAATGCTTGAGCAGGGACTCTGGGTTGGTTGTCCTGTTGAGAGTCTGCATCCGAGAGAGCATCTGAGAGCCCTTCTCCGCTGAATTTGACCACAACGCGGTGCTCTTTCCCAGGGAAAAGGGTGATTTCCATACCCTCGACACTCTTTAAAGAGCTATTGAGTCTCTGGCACAGCTTTTCATTTTCTCTGGTGGGGATCCTGCCTGCTCTTCTGTCAATAATAAGATTGTCTCTCAAAGTCGCAAAATTTCCCCTGGCCACCAGATCATTTTTCGTTACCTCTACGCCAGCTCCGAGAGCTGCCAGGATTCCGCGGCCCAGGAGATATTTCAAGGGATTGTAACCAAAGAGAGAGAGGTGGGCAGGTCCGCTCCCAGGGGTGATACCCATGAAAACCGGGTCAGTTAAACCACAAACACTTTTTGCGGCAAGACGGTCTAGATTCGGTGTGTGAGCAGCTTCAAGTTCTGTTTTCCCCTGAATAGGTAGTCCACCCAAACCATCCAGAACCAAAAGAATGATTTTTGAAGCTGTTTCTGTGCTTATCTCTCGAACAATTTTTTCCCAGTCCATAATCAAAACAACTATAAAATAATAGAGAATTGAAGTCAATTTTCTTTCTATTTTTCACTTTTCTTTAATTGCGTTTACAATCCTTAATTCCTCTGCTAAAATCGGAACATGAAGAAGGTCATTGTCCTTGATTTTGGTTCCCAATACACACAGCTCATCACCAGGAAAGTAAGGGAATTAGGAGTTTTTTCTGAGATTTTCCCCTTCAGCACTCCTCCTTCCAGAATCAAAGGAGAAAATCCCGCTGCTTTAATCCTCTCTGGAGGTCCTCAGAGTGTTTATGGTGAAGAGGCTCCTCTTGCTTCCAGAGAGATTTTCGAGATGGGGATTCCTGTTCTGGGTATTTGCTACGGATTGCAGCTTATGGCTTATCTTTTGGGAGGAAAAGTGGCCTCTTCCAAGAAAAGAGAATCCGGGTTTGCTTCTTTGAAGATAACAGATAGAGGGGGATTGCTCTCCAGGATCAAAGACAACGGGCAGGTCTGGATGAGTCATGGGGATAGAGTGGAGGCAGTTCCACCCGGCTTTATCGTGTCTGGGAAGACGTCTCATTGTGATGTGGCTGTTATGGAAGAGAGAGAAAGAAAGTTTTTTGGCGTCCAGTTCCATCCAGAGGTCGTTCATACTGAACAGGGAAAAAAGATCTTGTCTAACTTTCTTTTTTCTCTTTCCGGGTTGAAGCCTGAATGGAGAATGGGTTCTTTCGTTGCCCAAAAAGTGGAGGAAATCCGGAGGTCTGTAAAAGAAAAGAAAGTTATCTGTGGGCTCAGCGGTGGAGTCGATTCTCTGGTCACGGCGCTGATCGCCCATAAGGCTGTAAAGGATAATCTTTTCTGCATATTTGTTGATAACGGGCTTTTGAGAAAAGGGCAATATGAGGAATTGATGAAAAACTTCAGGAGTAAATTGGCCCTTAACGTCATCGGTGTTGACGCTTCCCAATTTTTTCTTGAAGGGCTCAAGAAAGTGACGTCCCCGGAGAGGAAGAGAAAAGTCATCGGGGAGAAGTTTATCCGCATTTTTGAAGAAGAAGCGGATAAAATAGGAGAAGCGGAGTTCCTGGCCCAGGGCACTATTTATCCTGATGTGATTGAAAGCAATCCTGTCAAAGGCCCTTCCTCTTCCATTAAATCTCACCATAACGTGGGGGGATTGCCCAGCCAGTTGAAGTTTAAGCTTATTGAGCCTCTCCGAGAACTTTTTAAAGATGAGGTGAGGGCTGTGGCTTCGGAGCTGGGGGTGGACGGGGAATTTATTCATCAACACCCTTTTCCAGGCCCGGGTCTAGCAGTAAGGATCGTAGGGGAAGTTACTCGAGAGAGGGTTAAGCTTTTAAGGGAAGCTGACGAAATTCTCCTCCAGGAAGTAAAAAAGGCAAATATTTACCATGAGTTATGGCAGGCGTTTGTTGTTTTGCTTCCTGTTAAATCAGTCGGAGTCATGGGAGACCGACGGACTTACCAGAGCGTTGTTGTCATCCGCCTCGTCCGGAGTGTGGACGGGATGACGGCTGATTGGTATCCTGCTTGTCCGGAACTCCTGTCGCGCATATCGAATCGGATTGTTAACGAAGTTGAGGGTGTCAACCGTGTGGTTTATGATATTACAAGCAAGCCGCCAGGAACAATAGAATGGGAATGATAGAAAAAAAAGGGGACAGGCTACTTTTTTTACGTAAACTGTTCACAAGTAGAAACTGTGCTTTTTCTTCCAGAAAAAGAAGAAAAGTAGCCTGTCCCCTTTTTATTAAGAGATAGAAATGGAGCTTACGTTTATTCATCTGCATAACCATTCAGAATTTAGCATTCTGGATGGTGCCTTCAAAACCGCATCTTTGGTGGAAGCTGCCTATAAGAACAATATGCCTGCCGTTGCCCTGACCGACCATGGAAATATTTTTGGTGCGGTGAGCTTTTTCAAACAGGCAAAGGAGAAAGGGATAAAGCCGATTCTGGGTTGTGAAGTCTATATTGCTCCTAAAAGCCGAATTATCAAGAAGCCTGAAGGGAAAGGACCGAACCATTTTCATCTGGTTTTGCTTGTTAAAGATGAAAATGGGTATGAAAATCTATGTCATCTTATCACCAAGAGCTATTTGGAGGGTTTCTACTACAGACCCCGTATCGATAAAGAGCTTTTAGCTCAACATAGCGAGGGCTTGGTTGCGCTTTCTGGGTGCCTAAAAGGAGAGGTTAGCCACGCTTTGGAATTAGGCCTGGAGGAGCAAGCAGAAGAGGCTGCCCTTGAGTATGCTTCCATCTTACCCAAGGGTGATTTTTACATCGAGATTCAGGACCATGGCATGGAGGAACAGAAGAAAATTAATCCTTTACTCCTCAACCTCTCTCGAAAACTCCATCTCCCTTTAGTTGCCACGAATGATGTGAACTATATATCAAAAGATGACGCTGAGAGCCAGGACATCCTCCTCTGCGTCCAGACCAACAGAAGAGTGGCAGAGCAGGATAGAATTCGTTTCGGCAGCGATCAATTCTATTTTAAATCGAGCGAAGAAATGATAGATCTCTTTGGTGAAATCCCTGAAGCCATCCAGAATACAGCCAAGATCGCAGCGAAGTGCAATTTCGAATTCCCTCATTCCGGGTATTTCTTGCCGCAATTCAAGGCGCCGGAGGGTACATCCCTGGGTGAATATTTTGATAGAGTGGTTAAGGAAGGATTCAAGAGTCAGATAGAGACCATCACCAAGGGGAAGAAAAAGGATGAGATCGCGCAGCTTGTTGAAGAGTACGAGGAGAGACTGGAGAATGAGGTAAAGCTCATTAAGGAAATGGGCTTCGAAGGGTATTTTTTGATTGTCTGGGATCTCATTAAGATGGCTAAAGACAGCAATATTCCTGTGGGACCGGGAAGGGGTTCAGTTGCAGGGAGCCTGCTTGCCTATTGTCTAGGAATAACAGATATCGACCCCCTGGAATACGACCTTTTGTTTGAGAGATTTCTCAACCCGGAGCGAATCAGCCTGCCTGATATAGATATTGATTTCTGCGGAAGAAGAAGGGATGAAGTTCTCGATTATGTCAAAGAAAAATATGGCGGGGAGACAAACGTCTGCCAGATCATCACCTTTGGGACTATGGCTGCTCGTCAGTCGGTCAGGGATGTGGGGAGGGCTCTTGAGGTCCCGCTTCCCGAAGTAGATAAGATTGCCAAGATGATTCCTCCTTTCGGTCCAGATGCCACTATCGAGAGAGCATTAAAGAATATTCCCCAGTTGAAGGAACTGAGGGACAAAGATGCCAAGATCGCCCACCTCCTCTCTGTGGCACAAAAATTAGAGGGACAGGTTCGCCATCCCTCCATTCATGCCGCGGGAATCGTCATCGCCCCGAAACCGCTAGTGGAGTTTATGCCGCTTTACAAATCCGCCAAGGGTGAGATTACCACCCAATTTCCTATGCAGGATATCGAAGCCATTGGCCTGCTCAAGATGGACTTGCTCGGGCTTCGCAACCTGACTGTTATTCAAGATACGGTTGAGCTCGTCAAAAAAGAAACAGGCGAAATGATAGACATGAAAAATATTCCCCTGGATGACAAGAAAACTTTTGAGGTCTTTAAATCAGGCAATACAGATGGTGTCTTTCAGTTTGAAAGCTCGGGAATGAAGGATTTGCTCCGCAATTTTAAGCCTGAAAGCTTTCCCGACCTGATTGCTTTGAATGCCCTCTACCGACCGGGCCCCCTAAAGAGCGGAATGACAGATGAATTTATAAAATGCAAAAACCACCCTGAGCGAATTAGCTATGAATGCGCGGAGTTCGAACCTATCTTGAAAGAGACTCAAGGCATCATTGTCTATCAGGAGCAGGTGATGAAAATCGCCACCGAGTTGGCAGGATTTTCTATGGCTGAAGCCGATATCCTGCGCAAGGCTATGGGGAAAAAAGTTACGGGCATGATGAAAGCCCAAAAGCAGAGATTCGTCCAGGGAGCGAAGAAAAAAGGCCTGAGCCAGGCTAAAGCAAATAAGATCTTCGATCAGATAAATTATTTTGCAGGCTACGGGTTTAATAAATCCCACAGCACAGCCTATGCCTATTTGGCCTACCGCACCGCTTATCTAAAGGCCCATTATCCTTCCCATTTTCTGGCGGCTCTCTTGACTTCAGAAGCTGAAAGAGGGGTAACCTCTCAGGTTGCCAGGTACATCAATGAATGTGAAGAACTGGGAATAAAAATTCTCCCCCCTGATATTAACGAAAGCGATTTCAATTTTACCGTCGTTAAGGGAGATATACGCTTCGGCCTTTCAGCCGTAAAAAATGTTGGGGAAGGATCGGTCAGGGCTCTAATACGGGCGAGAGAGAAGAGAGGAAAATTTGCTTCACTCTTTGACCTCTGTGAGGTGGCAGATTCCAAAGTTTTAAACCGCAAGGTAATCGAGAGTTTAATAAAGGCGGGAGCTCTAGATTCATTAGGATGGCGAAGATCACAGATGTTTCATCTCGTAGATAAAGTGATTGAGTATGCTCATGAAATGCAGGAAATTAAATCTTCAAAACAGAGTTTCCTGTTTGGCTCAGGACAAATCGAGCCTCCCCCCATTCCTCCTGAGGTGGAGGGGATGCCAGAATGGGATGAATCTCTTATTCTTTCCTATGAGAAAGATGCTTTAGGATTATATATCACGGGTCATCCTCTGGCCAAATTCGGGAAGCAATTAAAAAGGCTTGTTTCCCAGCCTATAAGCCAGCTGGATGAGGAAAAAGATTTTAATAGCGAAATAAGAGTTGCAGGAATCATATCTTCCCTAAAACCCCTTAAAACAAGGAAGGATGAGAGAATGGCCACCTTTATCCTGGAAGATCTGAGTGGCCGGATTGAGGTCGTTGCCTTTCCCGATAGCTACAAAAGATATTATGACCACCTAAGAGAGGACCAGCTAGTCTGGGTTAAGGGGAAGTTTTTAGGAGAAGGAGAAAGCCAGAGGATTCATCTTCTCCAAGTTATGCCCTTAGTTGAAGCCTTCCAAAAACAGGCGAAAAGAATAATCCTGAGGGTTTTTCTTCCTGGCATCGAGGAGTCAGTATTTGAAGAATTGAAGGGTATGCTGGACGAGAACCGAGGAGAGTGTCCGGTGTTTTTTGAGCTTGAAACTCCTCATTCGTACCGAATGGTGGTTCAGTCTATGGATGTCCACGGCATCTCTCTCTCAGAAGATATAACGACAAGGATCGAGAGCCTGTTAGGGGAAGATTCTGTCCTTATTGAATATTAATGGGGTCTGACCCCGATAAAGAAATGACTCCGATGAAGAAAAAGCATATTCTGGAAAAAGTTTACGATCCTAAGCCTGTTGAGGAAAAATGGTCAAAATTCTGGATCGATGAAGGCTTGTTTGTTCCTCGGGTTCCCTCGTCCAAGAAGAAATTTTCTATGGTCCTTCCCCCTCCAAATGTCACAGGCTCTCTTCATATAGGACACGCCCTATGCTTCACCCTGCCTGATATCATTGTTCGTTGGCGCAGGATGCAGGGACACAACACTCTCTGGCTTCCCGGAACAGATCATGCCAGCATCGCTGTTCACAATGTAATTGAACAGAGGCTGGCTGAAAAAGGGCTGACGCGGGAGAAAATCGGTCGAGAAGAATTTCTGAAAATGGCCTGGGACTGGAAGGAGAAATATGGCGGGATCATCACCCACCAGCTGAAGAGACTTGGAATTTCTTTAGACTGGACAAGAGAAAGATTTACCCTGGATGAGGGTTTCTCCAAGGCGGTAAGTCACGTTTTTATCGAACTCTATCATGAGGATCTTATCTACAGAGACTATTACTTGGTTAACCGCTGCCCCCATTGTGGAACAGTTCTTTCAGATATCGAAATTGAACACAAGGAGCGAAAGGCGAAACTCTACTACATCAAGTATCCCCTCTTGAATTCTGAAGAGAGTATTACGGTTGCCACCACACGTCCCGAGACTATGCTTGGTGACACCGCGGTCGCTGTTCACCCTGATGATGAGCGCTATTCGAAGCATCAGAAGAGGAAAGTCCTTCTTCCCCTAGTAAACAGAGAGATTCCTGTTATCACTGACGAGCGAGTTGAGAGAGAATTCGGGACAGGAGCAGTCAAAGTGACTCCAGCCCATGATCCAGTCGATTTTGAATTAGGAAAACGCCACAATCTTGAGCAGGTTATCGTGATTGATGGTTCAGGCAGGATGACTGAAGCGGCTGGAGAAGAATTTAAAGGGTTAGACAGGTTTGAATGTCGAGAAAAAGTGATAGCAAAGCTTAAGGAGATGGGATTGCTTCAAAAGACGGAAGATTATGAGCATGCTATAGGTCATTGCTACCGCTGTCAGACCATTATTGAGCCTCATCTTTCTTGGCAGTGGTTTGTTCGCGTGAAGCCTTTAGCCGAAGAAGCTATCAGAGTGGTTGAGGAAGGGGAAATTAAGTTCATCCCCTCCAACTGGGCCAAGACCTATTTTGAATGGATGTACAACATTCATGACTGGTGTATATCACGTCAACTCTGGTGGGGACACAGGATACCTGCCTGGTATTGCCAGGAATGCGAGCAGGTGATGGTTTCGGAGGAAGCCCCTGCAAAGTGTGAAAAATGCCCGAGTTCGGAGTTCGTTCAGGATGAAGATGTTCTTGATACATGGTTCAGCTCTGCCCTTTGGCCTTTTGTGACTATGGGTTGGCCCGAAAAAACAGAGGATTTTAAGACTTTTTATTCCACAGATCTTGTGTCAACAGGATTTGATATCATTTTTTTCTGGGTTGCCCGGATGATTATGATGGGGCTTAAATTCGCCGGAGATATTCCTTTTCACCATGTTTTTATAAACGGCCTGGTCAGAGATGTTAAAAGACGAAAAATGAGCAAATCAGAGGGAAATATTATTGATCCCCTTGAAATGATCGAGAAATACGGCACAGATGCTTTGAGATTCACCCTGGCTGCCCTGGCTATTCCAGGCATGGATCTCTCTCTTGCTGAAGAGAGGATGGTAGGCTATCAAGCCTTTGCCAACAAAATCTGGAATGCGTCCCGCTTTGTTCTGATGAACATCCAAGGAGAGGAATTTTGCCTGAAAGAAGAGGAATTAACTCTGGCTGACAGGTGGATCCGCAGCAGATTAGTCGGGATTATTGAAGAGTTGAATGATGCCTTAGAAAACTATAAGTTTTATGAGGCGGCCGATAAAATCTATCATTTTATATGGCATGAATTTTGTGATTGGTATATCGAGCTGGTCAAGCCGAGTCTTAAACAAGGGAACAAAACGTCAGAAGCCGTCCTGGTTGATACATTAGACCAGATACTGAGGCTTCTTCATCCGTTTATGCCCTTCATTACCGAAGAAATCTGGCACCATATCCCTTCCTCCGAGAAACCTTTGGTAGTAACATCCTTCCCTCAAGCAAGAAAGGATCTAAAAGATGAGGAGGCGGATAGAGAGATGAAATTCCTCCAGGAGGCGATAGTCGGAATCAGAACCATAAGAGCAGAGAACAGGATTCCTCCCAAGAAAAAAGTTGATCTTTGTGTGAAAGTGAAGAATGAGAGAAAAGTGGGGAAAAAAGAAGAGGCAGAAATCATTGGCCATAACAAGGAGTACATTCAGGCTCTAGCTAACATTCGCCAGGTTGAAATTTTAGATCATTTTCCGCAGCAAAAGAAGTTCTTAAGGGGTATTGCTGGTTCTTGGGAGATAGCTATTCCCATCGAGGAGGGAGTCTTCAATTTAAATCAGGAGAAACAAAGGCTTGAGAAAGAACTTTCGAAGATTATGTTGGAAATAGAAAAAATAGAATCCAGACTTAAAAACACAAATTTCCTTAACCGTGCTCCAAGAGAAGTCATTAAGGAAACAAAGGGAAAGCTTCGGGATCTTCGGGGCAAAAAAGCAAAGCTGGAAGAAAGCCTCAAACATATTCTCTCCCTGATTTAATGTTTTGTCCCAAAGTGACGCGATTATAATTATATGTGATTGCGAGCGACCGCAGGGAGCGTGGCAATCCATATCTTTTCTCGTGAGATTGCACACCACTTTTTACCATGGAGATTGGAGCTAAAATAAACCGGATTAAAAGTTGCCCTTCTACTAACGACCTAGCTAAAGAAATGGCTCTTTCTGGAGAAGAGGAAGGGACTGTTGTTATCTCTGAGGAGCAGACAAAGGGGAGGGGGATGAAAGGAAGGAAATGGTACTCGGCCAGAAAAAAAGGGATTTATCTCTCTGTAATTCTCCGCCCCCCCCCCTCCAATATTTCCCTTCTTCCCCATATAGCCGGATGGGCTGGCACTGATGCCGTTTTTGATTCAGCCGGTCTTAGGATCAAGCTGAGATGGCCAAACGATTTAATATGGGGAAAGAAAAAATTGGGGGGCATTCTCTGCGAGGGTGGCTTTTTAGGAGACCGAATCAACTATGCTATCCTTGGAATAGGCCTGAATGTGAACCATGGGAGGGGCGATTTCCCTGAAGAAATTCGTCATCAAGCAACTTCCCTTAAGCTTATATCAAAGAAAGATATGGATGAGAATATCGTGCTTAAAAACCTTTGGCCTGCCTTAAATCATTGGTACGGTCGATTCTTACAGGATGAAAAGGACAAAATTGCCTGCCATTTCCAAGAAAACTCGATTCTACCCCTCGGAAAGGAAATAACTCTGGTCACCGAAAGCGGGGAAGTGTCTGGAATTTACAGAGGGATTCACTCTCAAGGGAGCTTGATCCTGGAGAGTCGAGGAAAGAGAAAGTCTTTTTTTTCAGCAGAGATAAAGACAATGAAAAAGTGAGCATCTTATTGTCAATGATGGAAGAAAAAACCATTGATCAGGCTGGGTGTTTCGAAAACACGCACAAAAAAAAGGGACTGTCCCCCTCAGAAAAAGGGGACTGTCCCCTTTTTTGCAGCTCGGATACAGACTTTGCTCGGGGTCAGACTTGGACATCATGTTGAGAATTGGGCTAGATTTCGTCTCTGAACATCACTTCATGATAAAGTCTGACCCCAGCTCAGCCTTGCTCACGGTTTTCTCAATCACCCAGCCTGATCTTTGTTTATTCCCTGGAGATGCTTCCAGTGCGAAATAATAAAAAGGAGGAATGAGATGATTTTAGCCATAGATATAGGTAACACCAATATCGGTGTGGGAATATTTCAGGAGAAGGAATTAATCAAGAATTGGAAGATCAGGACAGAAAGTGAGAAAACTTGTGATGAATACGAGCTTATATTTTTAAACCTGCTTTCCTTATCAGGGATGAATGCGGAGGATATAAAATCCGTTATTCTCTCCAGTGTTGTTCCTCCTATGACGCCGGTCTTTCAAGATTTAAGCCAGAGTCTATTCAGGATTAAACCTCTTGTAGTGGGACCAGGATTGAAGACAGGAATGGCTATTCTTTATGAAAATCCCCTGGAGGTTGGAGCGGATAGAGTAGTTGCTGCTGTTGCAGCCTTTGAGAAGCATGGGGGTCCCTGCATTGTGGTTGATTTCGGAACCGCCACGACCTTTGACGCTGTCTCCTCTAAAGGGGAGTATTTAGGTGGGGCGATAGCTCCGGGAATTCAGATTTCCGCCGAAGCCCTTTACCTTAAAACGGCCAAGTTGCCCCATATAGAAATAAAAAAACCCCGTAAAGCGATAGGCAAAACGACTGTCTCCAGCATGCAATCGGGTCTTTATTTTGGTTATGTCGGCCTGGTCTCCAATATTATTGAAGAGATAAAAAGAGAATTAGGAACGCAAGCCAGCGTCATCTCTACTGGAGGCTTTGCCGCCCAAATCAGCCATGAGATCAATTCCATAGATTTTCACGAGCCTTATCTTGCTTTAGAGGGGCTGAGGATCCTTCATGAAAGAAGCAAGGAGTAAATATTTCCAGTCTATCGCCCTTCATTTTTTCAAGCACCGTGGGGCTCCCTTTTTCCTCTCTTCCAAAGAGCTCGATTATATTGCGAGATGGGAAGAGATGGAAATTCCTCTCCATGTTGTTTTGGAAGGGATCGAGAGATCTATCGAGATTTACAAGAGAAAACCAGGGAGAAAGGCTAAAATTCAATCTCTTGCTTTCTGCGACCTCCAAGTATTAAAAGCCTTTGAACAGGATAGAGAAAGGAAAGTAGGACACAAAAAAAGGATAGTGGAAAGACATGAGAAAAGAGATCGAGCCAAGGCTGAGGTTGAAAGGTTTCTGGAAAAAATCCCTCACCAGATAAGCTATTTACAGGAGGCTTATTCTCTGGCTCAAAAAGTGCTTTCTCAAAGTCATTTTGATGAAGAAAAGCTGGAGCGAATAGAAGGAAAAATCGAGGAGCTTCTCTGGAAGAATTCTTTGGATGAAGAGAAAGAGAGGGTGAAAAGAAGGATTGCGAAAGATTATAAATTCAAAGAAGAAGAGGAATTTGAGAGGATTTTCAAGATAAAATTGGTAAAGGTATTAAGGGATAAGTACAAAATTCCGTATATCTCTCTATTTTATTATTAGGCTTTGTTATAAAGTTACGTGATGAGAAGTCATTGTGAGCGACCGGAGATTGCTTCGCCCTTGCAGGGCCCGCAATGACATACAATAAAACGACTTTGGAATAAGGGTTATTAATGAGAAAGACGATGAAAAACGATATTATCTCTCTGCTCAGGAAAAGAAGGGAAGGCTTGAGTTTCCAAAGAATTGCCAAGGAGCTTCATGTTCTACCCAGAGAAAAGCAGCTTTTAAGAAGGACTCTTAGAAGACTGGAAAACCTGGGTGTCGTCCTCAAGCGGAAAAGACAATATTTTGTTCCTGCCAAGTCAAACATAGTACGAGGAAGATTAATTTCCTCTCACCGGGGATACGGCTTTGTTAGCCCAGAGGGAGGAAGCTCTGAGGATATTTTTATTCCTGCCCGTCATTCTGGAGGTGCCTTCAAGGGAGATGTTGTTGAAGTCCTTTATCTAGATAAAGGGAAAAAAGGGAAGCCTGAAGGACGAGTGATAAGGATAGTAAAAAAGGGAAAAAAGAGAATGCTCGGTCTTTATAAGGAACGGTGGGGACAAGCTTTTTTTCTTCCGTTTGACTCGCCCGCTCCAGAAGAAATTCCTTTAACCTGTGAGAAGCATCTCTCTCCCCTTTCCGGGATGATCGTTGAGGTGGATAGAGACTCTAAGCGTTTGACGGAAGTTCTGGGTATGCCCGATGACCCGGGAGTAGACACCCGGGTTGTCATAAAGAGATATAATTTAGCCTCTTCCTTTGCAGAAGAAGCCTTAGCTGAGGCCGAAAAGTGCTCCCCTAAAATTAGATCCGAGGATAAGAAAGAAAGAAAAGATTATCGAAACTGGAAGATTGTGACTATTGATGGCGCCAGCGCCCAGGACTTTGACGATGCGGTGAGCGTCAGAAAACTTCGCAATGGGCATTTTCTTCTCGGAGTCCATATTGCCGATGTTTCCCACTATGTCAAGCCGGGCACCGCCTTGGATGCTGCTGCTTATAATAGAGGAACGAGTGTTTATTTTCCTGATATTACTCTTCCTATGCTGCCAGAGAGGCTTTCCAACGATATTTGCAGCCTACGACCTCAAGAAGAGAGATTTGCTTTTTCAGCTTTGCATGAAATAGACGGGGAGGGTGAAGTTATAAAGATTGAATTTCATCCTTCTGTGATTCGAACAGCGGAGAGGATGACCTATAATTCTGTTTACAGAATATTTGAAGGGGATGAGGAGGAAAGGGAAAAATTTTCCGACCTGGTTCCTGATTTATTACTGATGAGAGACCTGGCTCGCGTTTTGAGAACAAGAAGGGCGATAGAGGGGAGCCTGGATTTTGACCTGCTTGAGCCAGAACTCGTGTATAAAGAAGGAAGTCTCCATTCGATCGTGCCCTTTGAGCACAATGAAGCCCACCGGGTTATTGAAGAATTTATGCTTGCGGCTAACGAGGCGGTAGCTTCCTTTCTCGGAGGAAAAAGTGTTTCCCTTATATACAGAATACATCCTCCCCCGGGTCTTAAAGATTTAGAAAGGCTTAAAGAGATACTGGCTCATTTTGGTCTTTCGCTTCCTGGGCCAAAAAAGATACGCTCCCAGGATCTGCAACAAGTCCTTAAGGAAGTAGAGGGGAAGGCTGAGGAGAAATTTATCAGCCTCCGGATTTTGAAATCCATGAAACTAGCTGTTTATTCTGA
>JAUWJP010000122.1 GCA_030607635.1 Candidatus Aminicenantota bacterium | reverse complement strand
TTGCCGATAGCACTCTGAAAATCAAGCGCTTCTCCGAGGGCAACAGCCAGGGCATCCGCTCTCTGGCCCAGCGTTTCATATTTTCTTGCATTCTCACGACTATCCCAGCCTGAAGAGGCGATCGTTGGCCACAGCTTATCCTGAGCTTCTTTTCTGACATAAAACAAGCCTATACCTGTCGGAGCTCCCAGCCATTTATAGGGACTGGAAGCAAAAAAATCGACTCCAAGTTGCTCCATGTTAAGATCAAGCATGCCAATTCCATGAGCACTGTCAGCTACTACAAGAACTCCCTTTTCATGAGCCATTTTGCTTAGTTCTTTGATAGGGAACACGAGTCCTGAAATATAGACCGTGTGACTGATGCTGATGATCTTTGTCCTGGGTGTTATGGCTTTTTGAAAAGCACTGACAATTTCGTCGACGCTTTTCGGGGGAAGACCGAGAGGAACTTCTTTGATTTTAATTCCGTATCTTTTTTCTTTGAGCCTCCACGGATGAATTCCTGCAGGATGCTCCATGCTGGAGAGAAGAACTTCATCTCCTTCCTTTAAATCCAGGCCATTGGCAACAAAATTCATGCCTTCAGTCGTGTTTCTCGTCATGACAACTTCATCAGGAGAGGCGTTTATAAACCGGGCAAGTTTGGCTCGAACCTCTTCCTTTTTTCTGGGGATAAAATTATAACAATCAAAAGGATTGGTGACCTGAAGCTTAAAATATTTGATCAAAGTGTTGAAAACAGGCTCAGGCATAGGGCCTACGGTTCCGTTGTTCATCATGATTAGCCCATCCTGGAAAAGAAAATGTTTGCCTACTGCATCCCAGTAAACTCCATCAGGCGATTCGTCCTGTATGTATTTCTGGTTTAAAGAAGTGATGCTCTGATAAACAGCTGCGTTTAACATGTTAAGAGAATAGAGAGATACAGCAGAGCCTGCGAATAAATATTTAACAAAATCTCTTCTTGAAAGTCCCTTGAGATGATTTTTGATTTCGGATGGTTTTATTGCGGTCATTTGAATCCTCCTCCCTTAAATTTGTTTCATTTTATTCACAATAGCTTCAGTCTGTCAAACAGAATAACCTTTCAGATCATTTTTTTAAAAAATGGGGCAGCTTACTATATTGCTTTATCAAGGAGTGATGGATTAATCCAAGGAAAGTACAGGAAATTAATCTTATTCTAATAATCAAAAGGCGGGCTTAATAAATTAATCCTACATTAAAAAAAGGTGGGTTTGATGAATCAGACCCCTACAAAAAAAGAGAAGACTTAGAATGAATAAAGATAAATTAAAACTCAGGGGAAGACTCTTTCACTTGTCTCTGATATTTTCCTGGATAGCGGCAAAAATTTCTGTTGCTTGAGCTTGACTGATTGCCCCAACAGCTATCAGGAAAAGTTTTTTTAAATGTGAGACAAAAACAAGCTTTCCTTTACCATCTTCCACCTGGAAGAGCTTCTCATCAACAAACCTAAAATCTTTGTATCTTGGACTTTCCTCGAAGCTTTTCCTTACCTCATTGAATCTCGACCGATTTTCCTTGCTATCCTTATAGCTTATTATAAAAACGCTGTATCCTGCCTTATAATCACTTTTTATCCCCTTTTTAAGACGAAAAACATCCTGGGTAAAAAACGGATAGCTATTGTATAATCCCAGGTTTCCTTTGAAATATTTTATGCTCTGTTTTATTAAATCTTTTTCTGGGAGCAGGGAGACAAAAGCAGGTTCTCTCCCTCTGCTCTTAATTTTTGTATCCACCGCTCGCGCAACCCTTTGCAATCCTTTTACTGTCTCTTCATCTTCATCAAATCCTGTGAGGGTCACTACAAAGTCTCCCTTCCAGAAATTCAGATAATAATCTGAAAGTTGCGCTTTGTCGCCCAGAGCCAATTCTTTGCCTTCCGTGCTTGTTTTAAAAGTGTAAATCCCGTAGGCACCCTCAATGCTTTCCATTTCAAAAATTTCCAGGGCTATAGATTTCCCGTTCTTTCTCGTATAATCCTGCACGATTACTTGTTTAAAGCCGTATTCATGGTATATTTCAGCACCGCCGTTTATGTATAAATACAAATCTTCACCCTCGTATTCCTGAGGCAAGTCATCTTCTTTCCATTCCCCCGTTTCATCAGTTCCGGGCAAGTATTTATGGAGATCGCGCTGAGAGGGTGTTTGATTTTCTGATGGGTGAAGAAGAAGAAAGGAGCCGTAGATTAGGAAGCCGGATATGAACAGGATTGTTGATAAAACGACGTTTTTTATCATTTAGCTGCTTTGGCTCTAAAGTCTATCTTTATTTCCAAGTTTCAGAGTTACTGATTCAACTTTAAGAAGATTATTACTTATTATGAGATTACTCCGCCGCTCTCGCAATGGCAGTTTTATTTATAATTTTATTTCTTTAAGCTTTACTTTCTGGAGGTCAATCTCTCCGAGTTTATGCTCATAGCCTCTATTAATCATTATAATATCTTTGGCCTCCATACCCAGCAAGGTTGTGAGGTAAGCGTCAACAGCCACTCTATCCACTCCTGCTACAATTTTCTGAGGTTTTAGGAGTTTGCCGGGACCCATCGGGCCGTTGGTCGTAATAAATTCAGTCGCATCCACCACACAAAGAGTCGGCTTCATGATGGTGTTTAAATCGGCAATGCACTGGTCAAGATGCTCGATAGAACTTATGTTCGTCTTCCAATCTTCTTTATGGAAGGTCCTGTTATTCTTGCGGGAATTCAAACCCATTAAGTTTTTCATCGTTCCGGTGAATTTGTTTCCTGCATGATCCTTGGTGATGGGAATATTGATAAAGATGTCATTGTTGAAAAATTCTTTCATAATTCTCGCTTCCTTGAGAACCTTGCCCTTAGGAACAGGCACAGGCTTGAAGAGGGATTCATCATTCATATCTATTAGTTTTAAATTAGCACCTTCCTCTTCCACTGCCTTATCCAACCCTGATCCTTCCCAATGTTTCCTCGTCAGCCAGCTGAGACAGTTTATCTCTCTTGCTCCTGCCTTTTTGCACATTCTTATGACAGCACGAACTATCTCGGGCTTGGTATAAGTTCCAGGGTGTCGACTCTGCGTGTTGGGAAGAATGGCCACTCTAGAATCTTTGGGAACAAACTTTTCAATGCCACCTAGAAGATCTACAGCTCTAGCTGTACTTTCAATGTAATCAGCTCCAGAGGAGACAGCAATATCAACCGTTTTTTTTCCAAAAGTTTGAACAGATCCATCCATAAAATCGCAAATAAAACTGCTTCCTATAACAGCGAAAATCCCGATTTTCGCACTTTCTTTGACAAACTCTCTTCTCCCGATTTTCTTTGTCATGAAAACGCTCCTTTTAAGAATTTATTCAAATTTTCTCATAATCTGGCCTTAAAAAAAAGAAAAAAATAGGGATAAAAAAGTGGATTTGATAAATCAAGCCCCTACGCATAAATCGAGCCCTCCATTAATAAAATGTATTTTTAAATTAATGGTGAAACTTGGGATTGTAATCCCTTTCTCATGCCTTGCTGGCCTTCATCAAAACGATACTCCCCTCATCTATTCCAATATCACGAGCAATGACATGACATTTTGTCTTTAAGAGAAAAAATATAGGCCGATCTTCATCTGAGAGTCCTTCATAATTCCCTTGACCTTTGCTTATTATAAGATCCGCTGATCGATAGACTTCTAAAAACTCATCAGAGCAAAATTTCAGAATGTTTCCAGGTGCGTCACAGCCTGAAGACACAATTTCAGCAACTTTGTCTATCCCGGCAAGGAGAGCATCTTCTCGAGTGGCGTCGTTAATGATGGGATGGGCACGAACAACATAGATGACTGGTTTGTTGATTTCTTCGATAAGAAACCGGTCAAAAACTGTCTCTCCTGCATTATCCGCTAAATAAAGGATCTTTCGAGCTTTGTCTAATGCTTCACAAAATTCTCGATAATGATTTATCGAAAAGTCTTGGGAGAGAATTGTCCCTATGTCTTTTTTCAAATCAAAATCAAAGTTAGCGCCGAAATCAATGACATTCCCCGCAATAGAGAGCCTGACCGCTGTCATCAATCTATCTTCCGAGGAGTTTATCAATTTCTTCAATTCAGGATAGAGAGAGAGTGCCTGACGAGTGCATTTTTCTTTAATCTTTCGATAAGGGTCCTTTATGCCTGTTCTCTTGGAGATTATCCGATAAACTTCTCTACCTATTTCAGGAGGTGTTGCGCCAAAAGGAATATCAGGAAGGGATAAGCTCACTTCATTCAATATTTGCCAAATTTTCTTATCATCAGAAGTGATCATTCTTGATGTTCTGATTGCTTGTGTGAAAAAACAGGGATAACATTCCAAGTAGGACTTCATCTTTTTTCCTTTTTTATTCCATCTTCAATGATTTTTTTATGACTTGAGAAAGGAATATCCGGAAGTTTATCTAAAGAAAAAAACTCTGCTTCCAGGGAATCTGAACCTGGAGAAAGATTCCCACGAGTCTCGACTTCATATCCAATGATGAGCACATTCCTGTAAAGCAGCGATTTTTGGGAGTAAACTCCCACCAATCTCACAATTTCTCCTTTAAGTCCTGTTTCTTCTCTAAGCTCCCTGAGGCAGGCCTTTTCCGGAGTTTCATAAATCTCGATAAACCCTGAAGGCAAAGCCCACTTCCACTTGCCCGGCTCTTTTCCTCTTTTAATAAGAAGAACCTCACCCTTTTTATTCCGTACCAATGCGGCTGAACTCGGTAAAGGATTCTCATAATATACCCATTGACATTCTGGGCAGACCAGTCTTTTCTCTTCTTCTAGCCTGCTCAACTTCAGTTCAGCTCCACACTTAATACAAAATTTAATCATTCTGCTCATCAAACCTTGATAATCTCTGTCTCAAAAGCCAAAAACGCCAGAACCAAAATTTATGTTGAAGCGTATTTTCTCACAAGAAATATTCGAACAAAGATTATACCATTTATACTGCCAAATAGGGATATTAAAACTGGCAAAGATAAGCATCTCATTTTCCGTGATGAGGAAGTAGTCATTCCTATGTTTTAATGCTGGGAAATAAGATTCCTGCATGATATAAGAATAATAAATGATATAGAAGATAAAAGATTTGTTCTTTAGATTAGGGGGTGCAAATATGCATAGTATCAAACGAATAACAATCTTATTTTTTATATTTTTTATACTAAGTTCTTCTTGGCTCTTTTCAAAGTTAGTAACTGAATCAGAAGTTGAGAAGGTTGCCATTAATTGGGTCAAATTAGAAAACAACCTAAAACACCTAAGATTAAACAAGCTTGACGTTCGTATTTCAACAATCAGAGAATTGATATATAGAAATACGCTGATTGGATATATAGTGGATTTAGAACCGAGGGGGTTCATTTTAGTCCCGGCGGTTTCAGAGCTATCCCCGGTTAAATTTATTTCCTTCTCCAGCAATTATGAAGGAATCGAAAAACATCCATTTATAGAAACGCTGAAATATCGTTTATATTTTACGGTTACCAATTTAGGGTATCTTAGAGGACATTTTCTAAGAACACCTGATCTAAGCACCAGCAAAGTGGACACCAACCAGAAAGAGAAAAATGAAGGAGTATGGGAAAGATTACTCTCAGAAGACTTTCTACTAAAAATATATTTATATACAGCTTCCGTGAATTCAATAAGTCCCATGCTAACTTCGACATGGAGTCAGAGAAATCCTTACAATATGTATACTCCCGAAATTGACAGTCAGCACTGTGTAACAGGATGTTCAGCAACAGCCCAAGTCATGTATTACTGGAAATA
>JAUWJP010000056.1 GCA_030607635.1 Candidatus Aminicenantota bacterium | reverse complement strand
GATTTTGTCGCAACGGTAAGCATTCTGCCCACAGAAGATGAGGCCGTGGTCAACATCGCCGAAGTAAGAGTTTACGAGCGCCAGAGCAATGCAGTACTTCGCCTCACTAACTTTACAGACAGAAAGACACCTGTAAGGACACTTGATCTTAAGTTTTCCCTTAATTTCTAAATCCTTCAAGAATTTATTCTGAATGGCCCTTCCCGGCATGCCGACAGGACTTTTTATGATAGCAATATCCTCTTCTTTAGCGTCAAGGTAGCTCTGCTTAAATTCCTGAGAGACATCGCACTCCTCAGTACAGACGAAACGAGTACCCATCTGGACTCCTGACGCACCAAGGGAGAGCATCCGAGCTATATCCTTTCCGTTGAAGATCCCCCCAGCGGCGATAACAGGAATTTTCTTTCCGTATTTATCCTCATATACTTTTACCGTTTCCAAAACCTCCGGCAAAAGATTTTCAAGGGAATATTTTTCCGGTTGATAGAGCTGTTCTTCGGAGAAACCAAGGTGTCCTCCTGCCAGAGGTCCTTCAAGGATTATGGCATCGGCAGTCCTTTCGTAACGTTTGTCCCAGACCCGAAGAATTAATTCAGCTACCCGTGCGGAGCTGACTATGGGCAGGAGGTTTACAGAGCTGTCTTCGACCAAGCTGGGAAGCTTAATAGGGAGTCCGGCACCGTATACGATTATCTTAATTCCTTCCCTCACGGCAGCCGTAATCAGATCGTCTGCATTGCTCAGCACTCCCATAAAATTGATTGCGATATGACCATTTGTCATACTTTTCGCCTTATGAATTTCCCTTTCCAGAGCTTCCCGAGATACCTTTTCATATTCATTCTTTGAAGCCTCCAGATCTCCCAGGCCTATGCTCGAGATGGTGCCTATCCCGCCTTCCTCAGCCACTGCAGAGGCAAGCGAGGAAAGAGAAACTCTCACGCCCATTCCTCCCTGTACAATGGGGATGTCTGCGGTGATATTTCCAATTTGAAGTTTGGGAATTTTCATTTTAATTTCCGTATTTTTTGACTATAAGACAGGCATTACCTCCTCCGAAGCCAAAGGAATTACTCATGGCCACTTCGAGGTCGATCGATTCAACTCCTTTGGTCACGTAATCAAGAGGACATTCCGGGTCGGGCTCCTCATAGTTGATCGTCGGGGGCAGTTTGCCGGTATAAATGCTCATCACAGTGGCCACGAATTCCACTGCCCCGGCAGCGGCCAAAAGGTGGCCAATCATCGACTTAATGGAGCTGATTTTAAGATGCTTCCCGTGGTCGCCAAAGACCTTCATAACGGCTGCACTCTCAATCTTGTCATTCAGGACGGGGGAAGTGCCATGCGCGTTGATATATCCCACCTTCGGCGGGTCGATGCCTGCGTCTTTAAGCGCCTCCCTCATGGCCCTGATCATTCCATCTCCTCCAGGTTCTGGAGCTGTAAAATGATAGGCGTCAGCAGTATTACCGTAGCCAATAAGTTCGGCATAGGTGCGTGCGCTCCGGCTGAGAGCGTGTTCAAGTCTTTCTAAAACAACGATGCCAGCCCCTTCCCCCATCACAAAACCGTCACGGTTCTTGTCAAAAGGCCTGCTTGCCTTTTCCACACAATCATTCCTGCTCGACATCGACCGCGTCGCGCAAAAACCAGCAAAAGGCAAAGGACTCACGCTGGCCTCTGAACCTCCCGCCAACATGATGTCGGCATCTCCCCTCTGGAGAATTCGAAAGGCATCGCCGATGGCATTTGTCCCCGTAGAACAAGCCACAGAAGGGGCAGATAGAGGCCCTCTTAAACCAAAAGCAACGGAGACCATGCATGCTGCCGTGTTTATTAGTACTTTAGACACAGAAAAGGGCCCAAGAGACTTTGGCCCTTTCTCATGAAGACTAGAATACGCGTCCTCCAAGGTGTTTGCTCCGCCGATACCGGAACCTATAATGACTCCCGCCCTGTTTCCATCAAAGGTAAAGGTATCTAAACCGGCATCTTTGATCGCCATAGTGGACGATGCCATGGCAAAATGGACGAATCTATCCATTCTCGCTACAGATTTCTCATCAATCCATTCTTCTGGATTAAAGTTCTTTACTTCTGCCGCCATTTGGGAGCGAAAATTAGACGGGTCGAAGTGAGTAACCTTTGATATACCATTTCGTCCGGCTTTCAATCCTTCCCAGAACTCTTCAAGCCCCACACCAATAGAAGTTACAGCTCCTAATCCGGTTACAACAACTCGATGTTCACTCATTATTGTTATGCTATTGAAAAGTGCAAAACTCTTATAGAAAGCTCGGCGTTTCTCTAACCCCGAAGGAGGATTATCCCTTAATGGTTGTAGAGATGTCAAGCACAAATTTGGAATAACAAGTCCCCCTGTACTATAACACTCTTATTGGATTTCTTGCTTAAAAATCTATGAAATCTTTTAACCATATTTTAGCCTCCATAATCAAAAATGGACAGGAACAGGACCCGTCTCAGGTGCCTGACCTTCTGGCTCAAGTTGACCGAGCAACTGTGATCGATTCGTAGGGGACGGAATCTATGACCAGAAGGAGGTATACGAAGCTGTGGACTATCATTCACCAGGAGCCAAGGTCATCGCACCGCCGAGAAAAGACGCGCCGTTGTTTAACAATACCATCAGGGCTTCCTGTCATCGAGATAATCATATTGCGGAGATCCGGAGTAAAGGACGGTCCGAGTGGTAACGTCAGTCTGGATACTATTTGCAGAGTCACGCGGAAAACGCATTCTGTCGTTATAAGAGAATCATTGGTGGAAGGCTGAGAGCTAAGAATGATGATGCTCAGAAGCGAGAAGCTGCGATTGGTTGCACTATCCTGAATAGGATGCGAGATATGGGCAGGCCTTTGTCGGTTGCAGTTGGATAGAATTGTTTGTCAAAGGGAGAGGTGCTCATGTCTTCGATTCATGCAACAAGGCCATGTCAAATTAGAAAAACACAGACTTCTCCCCTTTTCACCAGGTTGCCATAAAGCATGCCAAAATCAGCTCAATTCCGCTTAAAAGTGCCTTAAGCGAGGAATAACTCAATTCACAGAATTCTCAGGGGAAAACTGGGCAATAAGATGGCGGGGCCGATGAGACTTGAACTCGCGACCTCCGGCGTGACAGGAGAGCCTGTATTTACAGCTCTATTATTCTAAGAAATCACACAACTTTAAAAATTGTTTATTTTTCACTAAATTGTTTATTGTCAAGTGGTAATCTCTAATTTTTTAGCTTTGCCTTGACATTTTTCAAAAAAGACTTGACAAAGAATCCAACAGGCATTATATTATAATTGACCGTAAAACGATATCAGTCGAATGGTCGAGATTATTAAGAAAAGATAAAAATGAAAGATGCATATTGACAAGAGAAAAATAATTCTCAAAGTTTCCAAGAATCTATTTTCCCGGTTTGGTTTGGTTAAAACCACAGTGGATGAGATTGCCAAATTGGCCCGGATAGGCAAAGGTACGGTGTATCATTACTTCAAAAGTAAAGAAGATATATTTGCAGAAGTTATTCAAAAAGAAAGCAATGCTTTACAGGAGAAAATTTTGCAGGCGTTAAAATTTGAGCAGACCCCTCAGGGTAAACTTACTGCATTTGTAAAAACTCGATTCCGTCATTTAAAGGAATTGACTAACTACTACAGTGCTTTGACAGATGATTATTTGCAGCACTATAGTTTCATTGAGGAAGCACGCCGTGAATATTTGAAAAGAGAAATTCAAACAGTGAAAGACCTTCTGAACGAAGGAGTGGAAAAAGGAGTTTTTAAGATCAAAGATACCAAGCTAGCGGCTGAATCGATCATTTTTTTACTTAAAGGAATAGAATATCCCTGGACAGCGCAAAAGGATACACCGGATATCGAGCGCTACACCGATCAATTTTTGAATATTTTGTTTAAGGGTATCGAAAAAAGGTAACTATATTTTTTTACCTTTAATCGACCAGGAAACTAATATGGTCGAAATGAATGAAAGGAGAATACAATGGCTGTTGAACCCGCAATCAGATTAAAAAAATTAAAAATAACCAAAAAGGAGGTTATCGACATGCAATCAAAAGTAAAATCAATTCTCGCTACGCCTTCTCTTACTCTGGCTAACACCGTTTTGGGCAATGATGCTCTTCGAAGGCTAGCCTTGAAGATAGGAGATAAAAAAATCTACCATGCCTTCGTTGAAAAAAAAAGCAGCGGCAGCCCCAGAAGGAGTCAGGAAGACAAGTACTACATGCTAACGAATATGCTTAACTCCATCAACAGGGCTCTGGAGAACAAAAGAGTTTCGCCTTCTGTGCGTAGAGGGCTAATAAAGATTCTGGTAGGCAAAGTGCTTTTGGAGAGCAATACCACAATAAGAGCCTTCAATGAGGCCCATGGATTTGGTGCTCCTGGCTTTTTGCTAATCAGCCCCACAAAGCGGTGCAATCTCCGCTGTATCGGGTGTTACGCTTCCAGCTCCTCTGCAAACGCAGAGAAATTGGACTATGATATGGTGGATCGTATCCTGACGGAGAAGAAAGAACTTTGGGGCTCGCACTTCACCGTAATTTCAGGGGGAGAGCCACTAATGTGGAAAAGTGACGGAAAAGACCTTATCGATATCGCTGCCCAACATAGTGATCAGTATTTCCTCATGTATACAAACGGAACGCTTATTGATGAGAAGATGGCACAACGGATGGCCGAGGCGGGAAATATTACACCGGCGATTTCAGTAGAAGGATTAGAAAAAGAGACCGATGCCAGAAGAGGGAAAGGTGTTCACAAACGGATTCTCAAGGCGTTTGAAAATCTGCGAAATAGTGGTGTTCCTTTCGGGATTTCCATCACGGCTACACGGCACAATGCTGAGCTTGTTCTCAGCGACGAGTTTATGGACTTCTACTTTGAGAAACAGGGGGCGGTCTACGGCTGGATATTTCAGTATATGCCCATCGGTCGGAGCTATACCCTGGATCTTATGGTTACTCCGGAACAGCGCAAGTGGATGTTCGAGCGGGAGCAGCATCTGATTAGGGAGAAAGCCCTGTTCATTGCCGACTTCTGGAACAGTGGAGCGGTTGCCAACGGCTGTATTTCAGGAGGTCGTCCAGGCGGATATTTCTATATCGACTGGAACGGGAACTGCCTGCCCTGTGCTTTTTATCCCTACACTGTCGATAATATCAAACAGGTCTACCAGAGAGGAGGAGACCTGAACACCGTCTTGATGAATCCATTTTTTCAGGCTAACAGGAAGTGGCAGCGGGATTACAGCTATATGAAGCCCGCCCATGAAGTTGGAAATCAGATTGTTCCCTGTATTTCTAAGGACCATCACCGGGAGGCCCGAAAGCTCATTGACGAGACCGGGGCAAGACCCGCGGATCAAGAAGCAGAAGAAGCTCTCAAGGATTCGTCTTATTACAGAGGACTGGTAGCTTATGGCGATGAGGCTGACCGGCTCACCTCCTCCATCTGGGAAAGGGAATACATTGGACCTGAGAGGGAGCGAATTGAGAAAGAGAAAGCGGCTTGAATAGTGACTAAGGGCGGAAAAGCTTCTAACTTGGCTGAGCATGCCGCCAGAGCAGCCCTTAAGTCGGCCAAAAGAGCAGGTGACAAGGCGGAAGAAATGGCAAAGAAGGCCTTAAAGGGGCTTATCGGAGGCAACAAAGATGTACTGAAAAAGAAAAAAACAATTGATTCTTTAGGATGGCAACTTCATAATTAGTAACGTTAGGGGGTCGCTTCTGCTCGTGGCCATGTCAAGAGAAATGTTATAAAAGAAGATATTAAGATTTCAGGAGAAAATTCATTAAAACAGTTAGGAGAAAAGCTATTTAAAGGAGTAAACCAATGGAGGATTTAGAAAGAAGTATTAAGGGGATCCAGAACACTATGGATAAAGCAAAAAAGCTGGTCAATCAGATCAAGCTTGAGAATTCAGGCTTGATTAGTCTGGGCATGGATAATGAGGATGTAAAAAATGCAATTGAGCTTCTAAAAGATATCGAAGTGAATCTGGCTTTGCTCTCGGATGCTGTTTGGGAAGTACCATCATTAATAGCTGATGATGAACAGAAAACGGCCTTAGTTAATGAAGGAATAAATCTGACATTCTCTGACCTGAATGCCATTTATGACGATGTAAAACACATCAGAAAGGATATTGAATCCGAGAGTGAGCAACGACGTAATGTAAAGCATCTGGACGCCCATTTTATGTTGTTTGAAAATCATTGCCTGCGGATTAAAAAACGTCTGGATATTCTTCTATCAGCAAGTTAATGAAAAGAGAGTGGTAATCAATAAATAGATCTACTGATCGCAGTAATTGATTTACTGTATTTTTATTGTCTGTAAGACTTTAATGTGTTATGTATCTTATAAATAGAAAAGGAGGAATCAAATGTTAGAATTGCTAAAAAAAGGGTTTTACACAGGTCTTGGCTTGGCCTTAATCACCAAAGAAAAAGCGGAGGAATTGGCAAAAGAGTTAGTTATGAAGGGAGAGCTTTCTGAAAAAGAAGGGAAGGGTTTTGTTGTAGAAATATTGAAAAAATCAAAAGAGGCCGAGCAGGAGTTTAAAAAAAAGGCTGAAACACTGGTTTATAATGCCATAAAGAAAATTGATGTTCCAAGCAAAAAGGAGTTTACTGCCATCACTCAACGCCTGGCTATACTGGAAGGAAAAATCGAAGACCTGAAAAATAAAATTGCAAAATAGCAGAAAAAATGGTTTCACTTAGACGGCTACACACAGTCACCCGTACTTACCGCCATTTTCATCGTTTCCAGCAAATCTTAAGAGTTTTAGTTAGGTACGGATTTGGTGACATTCTTACCAGGCTTCACCTCTATCAAGTAGTAGAAAGGGGATTTCGTTTTTTCAGAATAAAGAAAGAAACTGAGATAATGCGATTGCCTCTCTATGAACGTATTCGTCTGGCCTTGGAAGAGTTGGGTCCTACCTTTGTTAAACTAGGACAATTGCTGAGCACAAGACCGGACTTAGTGCCTCCAACCCTGGTAGAAGAATTAGAGAACCTCCAAGACAAAGTTCCGTCTTTTCCTATTGTTGAAGCAAAAGAGGTAATTAGAACCGAATTGGGGCAACCTTTAGAGAAAATATTTTCCAAGTTTGAAGAAATTCCTATTGCGGCTGCCTCCTTAGGGCAGGTACATTGTGCCTGGTTAAGAAATGGAGATATGGTGGCTGTAAAGGTACAGCGTCCAAATATCTGCCGCATAATAGAAGTTGATTTGGAGATCATGTTGTATCTTGCTAATTTAATACAAAAACACATTGTTGAAGCAGAAGGGTATGACCCGGTTGGTATTGTAAAAGAATTTACTAAAAACATCGCAAAAGAACTGGATTATACACTTGAAGCCTCAAACATTGAACGATTTGCCAAAAATTTTAAAGACGAATCCACAATTCATGTTCCCCGCGTCTATCATGATTACTCCACAGAAAAAGTGCTCACCATGGAATATATTGATGGGACAAAAACATCAGAAATAAAAAAACTGGAAGCAGCTGGCTATGACTGCAAACTGATTGCGACGAGAGGAGCAAATCTGATTTTAAAGCAAATTTTTGAGCACGGCTTCTTCCATGCTGATCCGCATCCAGGTAATATTTTTATTTTGCCTGATAATATCGTCTGTTTTTTAGATTACGGCATGATGGGCCGGATAGATGAGGAAGTAAAAAATGATCTGGCATCGTTGATAAAGGCATTTATTGATAAGGATGTTTCAGAAACGGCACACTGGTTTTTAAAATCCTATCCGTCTGAAAAAGTCGATCTTCGAGAATTAAAACTAGATGTAGGGGAGATACTAGATCAATATCACGGCCTGACCCTTAAACAGATTGAATTAAAAAGGGTTTTTCGCCAAGTGCTCTATCTTGTTGAAAAACATCACCTCAAGATACCACCGGACTTATTTTTACTTAATAAGGCCTTGGTTTATCTTGAAGGTATAGGCAGCTCTCTTGATCCAGATTTCAATGTCGTAGAGCAAATCCAACCGTTTATCAAAGAGATTATCCTGAAAAAATTCAGCCCCCGCACTATAGCCCACAAGTGGCAAAAAAGCCTTTTTGAATTCTTTACTCTCTTCCATGAATTCCCAGAAGAAATCAGAAATATGTTTTCTTTGTTGAAAACGGGCAAGATGAAAGTGAAATTTGAACACAGAGGTTTAGAGCCTTTCATTGCCAAGCAGGATCAGGTCAGTAATCGTCTGGCCTTTGCCATAATTGCGGCCGCATTAATTATTGGCTCAGCCCTAATTGTACTCTCACAAACACCGCCCTTGGTCTTTGGCATCCCCGTCATTGGCCTCGTTGGCTTTCTGGTAGCAGCTTTTATGGGCCTATGGCTCCTTATTGCCATCTTTCGTTCAGGAAAGTTGTGAAAGTGAAAAGAACTTCACAGAAAAAAGAAAGTGATTTTAGATTAAAGACACTCCATAAAAGAAATTTAGACTATATAAATTCAATCTATCTTTCATTTAAGGGCAAAAATATTCCCAAATATCTAAAAAAATTACAGGAGTCCATTGAAAAAGATATCTTTACAGCCAAAAAGTTCAGGGATTATGTAAACAATATATATTATTATCCTGACAAAAATTATGAGAGAGCCAATCAGCCAGTGGACAGGAATGTACTGGGAAAAAGGATAGCCCTTGTTCTCTCCGGGGGTGGAGCAAGAGGCGTTGCACATGCAGGAGTATTGAAAGTACTGG
>JAUWJP010000228.1 GCA_030607635.1 Candidatus Aminicenantota bacterium | reverse complement strand
TCCTTGCCTGAAATCGACGAGCAGCAAGAATCCATAGTCTCCTTTCTCCGCGGCTCTGAACCGTATGATCTAGCCCACTCTCTCTGGAAAAGGACTCTTGTCGCAAAATTCAACTGGTATTCGAGTTTAGAGATATTGAGCCCTGAAGGAGAGCTTCTCTCCCGCTTCTCTTTAAATGTCCCCAAGCTCCATGGTTTTGATCTCGACCTCCCGCTCAGCCAAGAATGGTCCATATCCCACCTGAATATTCCCTTTATGGGCAAAGAAAAAGATTTTCTCCTCGGGTATAAAGACTGGCTTGAAGAAGAGAATCATCTGGGGAGGACAATTCTCTACCTTTCAATCGATTACGACATGCTTCCCTTTCTGTATTCAGCCAATCCATATTTTGAGCTCCTAAGAGTGACTTCCATCCCTTCTCTTAATCAGTTTAACTTTGGTTTTGCAATTTTTGATTCTGAGGGAAAATTACTCTTCAATCCCAATAAGATATCCTCGGGCATCGCTCCAGCTATCCTGGGAAAAATCGAAACTTCCCAGGACTCCCTCTGGTCATTTTTTACTGACAAAAAGAGAAAATTCCAATCTTTCTATTTCAGCAAAGACAACAGAATATACTCTCTTTTCATACCGAAAAAAAATTTCTTCAATTATTCTGCAGAATTCATAAAGCTTCTCTTCTTCTATCTTGCATTCTCTCTCTTTTTCCTGTTTCTTGTATCTCTTGCTTCAGGGAAAAAAATCAGAAATCCCTTCTGGTCTTTCTCAAACCGTGTCTATATTTCTTTTGCTGCCATAGCCCTTATCCCTCTTCTACTTTTCACTTTTTTCAGCAGAAGTTTCTTTGCCCAAATTTTTACCCAACAGTTTCAAGAGAAGGCCGAAGCCCAGGTAAATTTTGCCCAGCGTTTAGTGGATGAATTTATTCTCCTCCAGCGCGAGGAGATGGTTTCACTTACTCTTCCTCCTGAAGATGTGGTTCTATCGATAAGCTCTACTATTTCAAATGATGTGAATCTATACCAGGACGGGAAGCTCATCTCTTCAAGCCGCCGGGAATTTTTTGATTATGGGCTTCTCCCCGAGCTTATCGATGGTGAGATCTATTATAAAATTCAGTATGAGAACAATCCTTTCTACACCCAAACTCAAAAAATTGGTGATTATTCCTTCCACAATATCACAACCCCTTATTTTCTTGGGGATTCTCTCCTCCTCATCTCTCTTCCTTTTCCTTTAGAACAGGAAGAAATATCAAAAGCCACTGAAGATGTGATTGAATTTCTATTTTTTATTTCTGTCTTTTTTATAGCCGTAGTCCTCATTTTTGCTCGAGGGATAGGAAGCACGGTCATAACTCCCGTAAAAAAACTTCTGAAAGGGACAAAAGAAGTGAGCTTGGGAAATCTTGAGATATCCATCCCCCATAAACCTCAGGATGAAATGAAAACTTTAATTGATGGCTTCAACGCAATGGTTGAAAACCTAAAAAAACACCAGCAAGATTTGGCAGACATGAGTAAAAAAGCAGCTTGGGCAGAAATGGCCCGGAGAGTTGCTCACGAAGTTAAAAATCCTCTGACTCCCATTCAGCTCTCAGCAGAACATTTATTAAAAGTTTATCATGATAAAAAGGAAGACTTTGATAAGGCTTTAAAGGAATCAGTTTCTTATATTATTAAAGAGGTGGAAAACCTAAGAAAGATCGCCGGGGAATTCTTGGCGACTTCAAAAGAAACATCTCTTCAAATAGAATCCTTCGACCTAAAAGAACTCATGCAAGACACGATTGCCCCTTATAAGAAAATGCTTTCGGAAAGAATCAAATTCAAAGAAAAATACGAAGGCCGAGATTTTCATTTTATGGGAGATAAAGGTAGAATAAAAATTGTGTTAAGAAACGTTCTCACCAATGCCCTTGAAGCCATTCGAGACCAGGGCGAGATCGAAATCAAGGCATCCAAGGGAAAAACAGGAATAACTTTCGAAATCAAAGATACTGGAATCGGTATGGAAAAGGAGATGCTTAATAGAATTTTTGACCCTGATTTCTCGACAAAAGATGTCGGAACAGGTCTTGGTCTCCCTATCGCCAAAAAGATCATAGAGGACCATGGAGGATCTATTAAGGCGTCGAGCGAAGAAAACAAAGGGACTAAAATTTCAATAAAGCTCCCCCAGCAGGAATAATTCTGAAAAAAGGAGTCTAAGGAATGACGAAAATTCTGGTCACTTACTTAAGCCAGACTGGAAACACAAAAAAAATAGCCGAAGCGATCTTTGAGGGCCTGGAAGGAGATAAAACGATAAAACCTATGGATGAAGTCCAAGAGATAGAGAACTACAGCCTTATTTTCATAGGTTTTCCTGTCCATTCTCACAGCGTTCCCTACAAAATCGAGAGTTTTCTGCAAAAAATCCCTCAGGGGGGAAAAATTGCTCTTTTTTCAACCCATGGCTCACTTCCGGGCGGCCATCTGGCAAGAGAAGCACTGGAGCATGCCGCTGTCATCGCTTCAAAGGCAAAAATTCTTGGCACCTTTTCCTGCAGAGGAAAAGTTACCATGGCTGCTCTTGAAATTTTGAGCAAATCTCCAGAGCACAAAGCCTGGGCGGAAATGGCTCCATCATCCCAGACTCATCCTGATGAGGGAGACTTAGAGGACGCCAAATCCTTTGCCAAATGGGTCATGATCTTAAGCTCTCAGGATTAGATTTAGATCGAGTTAGACAAGGGCACAATTATTACTTTTTTAATTTTTGGCTTCTTCCTAAAGTAACATCAGCAGAAATGGGGCCTGGCCCCATTTACTCACCCTTTCGCAAATTAACCTCCATTTTCTCATCTGGTAAGAATTATTATAATCCCGCACTTCTCCACTGTTGCTACTAATAAAGGACTTCGGCCTTGATAAAATAAGACATTTTTACACTGTTAAGAACCGGAAATTATTGCGTGGCAGAAAACAGGACATTATTACGTGGGCTTGACATTCTGATTTGAAATAATTGACCTCATTTTATTCGTGTGGTATAAGCCATTTAAGGAATCAATTTGGGAATATTAATCAAATAATTGAGAGAATTTTTAGAACTAAAAAGGAAACTGCTGCGCGCTAAAGAGAGCTGCCCATGAAAAAAGATTGTTTTTTGGCTGTTTTCTATAATACTCAGCACTTGCTTGATGGGGAACGAAACATACAGGCAATAAAAAGAGAAATGGTTGATTTGAAGGAGAATAAAAATGAAGAAAATTAAAAAATTCATTAGTGGCCATTTTGAAGGCCTTATCATCATTCTCATTCTTATAGGAGTTTTAGCCATCGCTTTCCTTATCCACTATAAATTTGAGTTTCTTAACTTTTTTCTCCTTCCCATCATTCTTTCAGGATATCTTCTCGGGAAAAGGAAAGCCATTTTAACTGCATTCTTTTGTGTTGCCTTAGTCTTCCTTTATTTGGTTTTTTATAAACTCTATCTCGGCTTGGAAGTGGTATTTTCAACTGATGAGATTATTAGGATGGCTACCTGGGGTGGCTTTCTGATCTTGACCGCGGCGATCATCGGGACATTTGCCGAACAAAGAGAAC
>JAUWJP010000158.1 GCA_030607635.1 Candidatus Aminicenantota bacterium | reverse complement strand
TCTATCCCGCCATTTTATTCTCCAACGGAATTGCTGTAAGCAACGGTAAGCAGACTGCGGATATAAAAACCTGCCTTGGTCAAAGCCAGAATCCTGCAGAAGTTTTAAAATTAGCTCTCCATGAATGGGATTATGAACCTGATGCGCCCATCTTTACTCCAAGAATAAGCGGCTGCGTTCTCCCTCAGAAAAAGGCAGCTCTCAGCATAATAAAAAGAGCCTCTAACGGTTTCTCGACAAGAAATATCTTTGAGATTCCATTGATACCTGGAAAAGGAAAAATGATCTCAACCTATGAGGGAGATGACAAGGACCCTCTACCCGCTTTCGCAGGAGAGCCGATTGACGTCGAGATCAAAGAAAACAAGGCCTATGATATGGCCGCGGCAGTTTATGATGCTCTAGAGCCAGCACCTGGCAAAAAAGACCATAGGGTGTCTGTGGTCAGTGTCTTCTCCAGTGATTTGAACTTAAATGAGCATGAAATATACATCATAAACAAACATGAAAGGATGCGGAGTCAAGATGGATAAAACGAGCAAAAAAGACAGAAAACAGTACAGGACTTCAGTCAAAGAAGAGTTTCCAGACACACTTCGTTTTGGAAAGCGGAAGTTCAAGAAAAAACTGCCGATGAGGTATGGAGAAAATCCTGGCTACCCAGCTGCCTTTTACTCTGAAAAAGATGCCTCCGGTCCAAACATGGCGACCATGGAAGTGCTGCAGGAAGGAACCAAGGGGTTGAGTTATATAAATATAGGGGACATGGACCTGGGCCAGAGACTGGTTAAGAAATTAACAGATATTTATAAAAACGATCTAATCTGTGTCCTGGTTAAGCACGAAATGCCCAGCGGAGTTGCTAGGGGAGAGTTGCGAGAAGAAACTTTTGAAAAAGCATGGAATTGCGACTCCCTCTCTAACTTCGGAAGCGTCGATGTTTTCAATTACCAGATCACTAAGCAACTGGCAGAACTCCTTGTAGAAAAAGGAAGGAATATCGAGGTCATCTATGCTCCTGATTTCACATCCGAAGCTCTTGAGGTTTTAGCTTCAAGAAAGCCCTTGCGGCTAGTAAAGATGCGGGCCACTCTCGAGGTGAAAGCTTCAGACAGCGGATTGGAATTCAAAAGAATAGCCGGCGGTCTTTTAATTCAAAAGAGGTTTGATTCAAAAATCACATCTCTGGAATCTATTGATGTAGTATCAGAAAGAGAAGCCACTCAAGAAGAGATTGAAGCAGCCATTTTTAACTGGAATGTAGCCTGTTTTACCCGTTCTAATGCCATTGTCATCGGCATGAAAGATAAAGTTCATGGAATTGGCTCAGGACAGAGAAGTCGAATCGATGCCGCAGAGACAGCCATCAGATACTCAAGACGAGGTTATGGCCCTAAAGGATGTGTTATGGCCTCGGATGGCTTTATTCCCTTTACAGATGTCGTCGAGCTGGCTGCCTCCAATGGCATAAAAGCTATTATCTATCCTCTGGGTTCAATCAGAGACCAGGATGTTATCGACAAGGCTAATGAGCACAATATGGCCATGATCATAACCAGAAAACCAGGAGAGAACGATAGCGAGCGCTGTTTCCTGCACAGATAAAATAAAGTATGCTTGTTTGAACGGCTTGATTTATCAAGCCCAACTTTAAAATAAAGAAATTATTTGGGATAAATCCTCATGAGTAAAAAAGGATAGCAAATTAGACTAAGAATCGTACTACTTACCTCTGATTTTTAGCCTTCCTTCCCCATAATTAAATAAATTAATAATATACTTGACAAGTAGGCACTCATGTTATATGTTATATGAAGACTAAGATAGGAGGTAATAAAATGGCAAAGATAATCGGCATTGACTTAGGAACAACAAATTCTGTTGTTGCTGTAACAGAAGGCGATAAACCTATTATTATCGAGAACGAAGAAGGAGGTCGAACAACTCCTTCTGTCGTTGCTTTTACAGAACTAGGCGATCGGTTGGTCGGACAGGTGGCCATAAGGCAGCGAATCACCAACGCTGAAAACACCCTCTACTCCATAAAAAGATTTATGGGACGCCGCTACAAAGAAGTCCCTGAAGAAATCAAGCAGGTACCCTTTAAAGTAACACAAGCATCGAACGGAGATGTGAGAATAGAGGCACTCGGTAAGAAATATTCCCCTCCAGAGCTCTCAGCTATAATTCTTCAAAAATTAAAGAAAGCGGCTGAAGATTATTTAGGAGAAAAAGTAGAAAAAGCAGTCATAACTGTCCCGGCTTATTTTAATGATAGCCAGCGAAAGGCAACCAAGGATGCAGGAGTGATTGCTGGACTGAAAGTTGAGCGTATCATCAACGAACCTACTGCTGCGGCCTTAGCCTACGGAATGGACAAAAAGAAGGATCAGAGCATCGCTGTCTATGATTTTGGAGGCGGAACCTTTGATGTATCCATCCTGGAGGTTGGAGAAGGTGTTGTTGAAGTCAAATCAACAAACGGAGATACTCATCTGGTCGGCGATGACATTGACCAGAAGGTCCAGAACTGGCTCGTGACAGAATTCAAAAAAGAGTCAGGGATAGACCTCTCTAAGGATAAAATGGCCCTTCAGAGGCTAAAAGAAGCTGCTGAAAAGGCAAAAATGGAACTCTCGACAACAATGGAGACCGAGATAAATCTTCCTTTTGTCACCGCAGATTCCTCAGGTCCTAAACACCTTCTGATGAAGCTCACAAGATCCAAATTAGAGCAGCTCATGGATGGCATCATTCAAAAAACAGTAGAGCCATGCAAACAGGCCATCTCAGATGCAAAATTAAAACCAGGTGATATAAATGAGGTGATTCTGGTAGGAGGATCCACCCGAATTCCAAGAGTTCAAAAATTAGTTACAGACCTTTTTGGAAAAGAGCCTCATAAAGGAGTTAATCCTGATGAAGTAGTGGCAGCCGGAGCTGCTATCCAGGGAGGTGTTTTGACAGGGGATGTAAAAGATATTCTCCTTCTGGATGTGACTCCATTGACCCTCGGCATAGAAACTCTTGGAGCCGTATTCACCAAGATGATTCCTCGTAACACAACAATTCCTACCAAAAAAGTAGAAACATTCTCTACAGCCGCAGATAACCAGACAAGCGTAGAAATTCATGTCCTCCAGGGAGAAAGAGAGATGGCAGGCGCTAACAGGACATTAGGCAGATTTCATCTGGATGGAATTCCTCCTGCTCCACGAGGCATCCCGAAGATCGAAGTAACTTTTGATATCGATGCCAACGGAATCCTTCATGTCAATGCTAAGGACATGGGAACTGGAAAAGAACAAGCTATCACTATCACCGGTCATAGCGGATTAGAGGAGAATGAAATAGAAAATATGGTTAAGGATGCAGAATCACACTCTGAAGAAGATAAGAAGAAAAGAGAAGTTATAGATGCCAAGAACCAGGCAGACCAGCTGGTTTATAGCTTAGAAAAGTTATTAAGGGAAAATAAGGATAAAATTCCTGAAGATGAGGCAACTCGGGTTCAGGCTGAGATCGAAAACACCAAGAAAGCTATCGAGAACGATAACCTGGAGCAAATAAAACAGGCAGTTGAAGCGCTTTCCAAGGTCTCGCATAAGTTGACAGAGATGATGTATCAGCAAGCCACTCAGCAACAACAGGCTCAACAAGGTCCCACCCAACAGGAAGCAGCCGGCAACCAAACAGCAGAACAAGCATCATCCGAAGGTCCATCCGAAGAAGAAGTTATTGATGCAGAAGTTGTTGACGATGATAAGAATAAGAAGTAAGCTTATTAAACTCTGATCTAAAACTAAGATATCTTCACTCCTCTGTTAACAATAAGGGCAGGGATGGATAAGGACTACTATAAGACACTTGGCGTTGACCGCAAGGCGACTCTATCTGATATAAAAAAATCCTACAGGAAGCTAGCACGAAAATACCATCCAGATCTCAACCCGGGAGATAAAACAGCTGAAGCAAAGTTTAAAGAAATCCAGGAGGCTTATTCAGTCTTAAGCGATCCTAAGAAAAAAGGTCAGTACGACCAGTTCGGGTTCGTCGGAGACGCTCCTCCTAGAGGGCCACAATACCAGACATACACATCTGGTTTCGAAGGTTTCGATTTCTCTGGTTCTGGCACATCCTCATTCAGTGACCTCTTCGAAAATATCTTTGGTACAACCGCTCAGAAGACTTATCAAAGAGCAGAGAGAGGAGAAGATCTCCATTATACGATGAAAGTTGGTTTTATGGATGCTATCCATGGCTTAAAGACAAGGATAAAACTGACCCGAATGGTAGCCTGTCCTACCTGCAGTGGAGCTGGCTACATGCAGAAAAGTGGACAACAGGCATGTTCAGTATGCGGTGGGAGCGGCCGTTCGACTATCCAGAGAGGCTCAATGAGATTTTCGGGCACTTGCCCTTCCTGCGGAGGAACAGGCAGAACTCCAGGGCAGGAATGCTCCATGTGCCATGGACATGGCCTTATTCAAAAGATTGAGCTTATAAGTGTCAGGATACCTGGTGGAGTCAACACTGGCTCAAAAGTTCGCATTCCTGGAAAAGGGAATGCAGGAAAAATGGGAGGCCCTTCAGGCGATCTGTTTATCACCATTGAAGCCGCCCCCCATCCTTTCTTTAACCGAGAGGGATCGAATATCTATATAAAAATACCCATAACAGTGCCTGAGGCTACTCTGGGAGCGAAGATTGAAGTTCCTACTCTTTCCGGCAATACAACCATCAAAGTTCCTCCTGGTACAAAATCTGG
>JAUWJP010000074.1 GCA_030607635.1 Candidatus Aminicenantota bacterium | reverse complement strand
TGAAACACAAAGGAATATTTTTCGTGGTTTTCATCCTTTTTTTATTCTTACTTTCGGTGCTTATCCCTTCGGGAAAAAAGAGCACTCTGGAACAAGAAGATGATTCTTGGCTTGAATTCGATAACTGCACTTCTGTAGTTGTCTCCAAAAAAGCCTCTGCTGATGGCTCAGTCATGACAACCCATGCCTGCGACGGTGGCTGGGAGTTCCGGCTCAATGTTGTTCCGGGGAAAACTTCAAAGCAGGGAGAGATGCGCCCTGTCTTCAAAGGAGGCGGACGAGGCGCTGAGAGGAGACAGGCTGTCATAGTCGGGGAAATCCCTGAAGTCAAGCAAACTTACAGCCGATTTGACGCTGCCTATCCATTCATGAACGAAAAGCAACTTGGTATCGGAGAGACAACTTTTGGAGGACGGAGAGAGCTCTACAATCCAGAGGGAAAACTCGACATCATGGCTTTGCAAAGAATCGTCCTTGAACGGACTTCTACTGCGCGGGAAGCAATAAAAATGATAGGAGAGCTCGTTAAGAAGTACGGCTACTCTGACCATGGAGAGTGTCTGACTTTTATCGACACCAAAGAAGCCTGGCTCTTTGAGATCATGGGAGCTGGACCTTTGGAGATTGGAGCTGTTTGGGCAGCCAGAAGGATCCCGGAGGGTGAAGTCTCAGTGAGTGCCAACCGCAGCCGGATTGGTGAAATTAACATCAAGGATACTGATAATTTCATGGCATCTGAGAACATCTTCACCTTGGGAGAAGAAATGGGATGGTATGACCCAAAGTCGAGCAAGCCTTTTAAATTCTACGAAGTCTATGCGCCCAGCAATTCTATAGGCTGCAGAAGAAGGGAGTGGCGAGTTTTCAGCACACTCGCTCCAGAATTGAAACTTGATCCCTGGGCTGTGAGATATTCCTTCTCCGTGAAGCCGGAGAAAAAAGTCACCAAGCAGATTCTGATGGCTCTCCACAGAGACTTCTACCAGGGGACAGAACATGACTTGAGTAAGGGCCTGGCTGCGGGACCTTTTAATAATCCCAATCGTTTTTCCACACGAACTAGACCTCCCAAAGGTTATATAGGCTGGGAGCGGTCAATTTCCATCTTCCGCTGCTCTTATTGTATTGTCTTACAGGTCAGAGACTGGCTTCCTGATTGGATAGGAGGTCTTGCCTGGTTTGCTGAGGACGATCCAAAAACAAGCTGCTTTGTTCCCTTTTATGGCGGCATCACCACTGTCCCTGAATCATACAAAGTCGGAAGAAGGGATGTGTTCGACAGAAAATCTGCCTGGTGGGCTTTCGATTTTGTTTCCAACTGGTCCAACCTAAGATATTCCCAGATGAGCGAAGATATCAAGAAAGCTTATTCAGACTTCGAGAATACTTTCTTTAACCTTCAAGCTTCTGTAGAAGCCCGGGCAGAAACCATGTACAAAGAAAATCCAACAGCATGCCGGGAGTACCTGACGAGGTATTCCAACGAAACAGCCCAAAGAGTAGTTAACGATTGGTGGGCCCTGGCCGATTACCTTATAGTTAAGTACAACGACGGCTATGTTAATGTTCCGGAAGGAAGAAGTGCACCAAGCTACCCGAAGGAATGGCTGGATGCTGTGGGCTACGGCAAAACAAAGATAAAAAATAAATAGCAAAACTCGTTAGAGAGAATAATCAATTTTAAAGGAGGATTAAAAAATGCCAGTTGTTCATGTAAATGTTTGGGAGGATTTTGGGCAAGAAAAAGCTAAAATCGCAATACGAGATATTACCAAAGTCTTTGTAAATTTAGGCGTCCCAGCGCATGCAGTAGAAGTAATTGTTCATGAAATCCAAAAAACGCACTGGGGAATAGGTGGAGAACCTGCTTCGGAAAAGTTCAAAGATACACCTTCCAAATAGATTAACTAATATGAACGCAATAAATGACTTTAATTGTCATTACTTATTCATCCTTAAAGCATTCATCTTTTACCCAGTTTATTCCGGAAAACCAAGACAATTATGACAAGTAAAAAGTACGCAGCTGCAAGAAAAAGAAACGAGGATTGTCTTTTGCCGACTAGCTGATAAATCTTTCCCTTCCCGGGCTGAGGGAGGGGAATGGGATCCCACGAAAGCCCGTACCGCTCGACAAGACCCTTGATGTAGAGGAGGTGAATAACCGGGATCTTGCGGGCGGCCATATCATAGAGAACTCCTCTTTTTTCGAGTGCAGGAAATTGTTTAATTTTGACGAGGCCTGGTCTCAATTTTAAAATCTTTGAATCCTCTCCCATATTTGCCCAGCTTCCCCCGATATTGATAAAGGCTTTGATTTTGCTCTCTCCTGCTTTTTCCTTATAGAGGTGCATTCTGGCCTCCACATTCCTCTTGAGGTCAGGCTCATGAAGAAAAATAATTCCGCTTTCTCTTATCTCAGTTATCAGGAAGGAGCGACCCTCAGGACTCATATCTGCGCCATCATCTCTCGCGCCCCCTAAAGAGAGACCAATTGGCTTGGCGTCGAATATCCCTGCATTCAGGAGGCAGTTTTGCATGTCGAGCCAGTGAAAATCAGGGTTGTTAGCACCCCATTGAGAAGCTCCTAACGAATTGATCACGATGGGCTTTAGATTCATGGCTTTTGCTGCTGAAAGAACCGCCGCGATCAGGGAAGGAAAAGAGCTGGAAGCTCCCACAGCAATCATATCTCCTCTCTCTATTTTCACTTCTTTCAGAAGGAATAAAATGAGAGCGGCAAAATTGGGATTGGTGGTAGTTCTTTTAGCTTCGAGGCTCCCGATGGATGTGGTTATCCGAGAAAACTCCAGACCTATGAGTCCTGTCTGGTTTAGATCTATGTTTTTATCAATAATAGGGCCTTTTTCACCACGGCATTCTCTTATAATATTCACAGCTTCGGCCATAATTTCAGAAGCTCTGATCATCTCTCCTTTGAGCTTATCCCCTTCCCTTGAAGGAAAAGACTTGGCCAGCACAAAAAACAGAATGCTCAGAGCAAAAAGGATGAGGATAACTCCCTGATTTCTTCCAGTATCTTCTTTAGGGATATTTCTCTTTCGACTAAAAAACAATTTCGTCATGATTTATTGATTGCCTCTCGCCTCAATAATATTTTGCTCCCTGGTCAACCCTTTCACCATTTTATTAGGCTATATCAAAAATCAAGACCTGACCCCTAAAAAACAACACCAATAAGGCTAACAAGAAAATAGGTGATGATAGCGACGATAAACATGGAGGCCAAAGTCGGAACAATTTTCTGTTTCTCAAGGTTGTTGGCCAAAAGCCCTGGAATGATCCAGCCGATAGCCCTGAGTCCTAAAGGATCGGCGAAAAAATGGGGCAAGAGAAGAAACCAGACCTGAGCCCAAACTCCTCCAAGAAGAACAAGCATCACAAATCTTCTCTTCCCAAAGAGAATGAGAGAGCGAGACAAAATTCTATAAGTATAAAGGCTCAAGAGAGCGATGAGAATCGTAGCCAGGACTCTTAGCGGCTCGTCAAGATAAAGAGCCACATAAGCAGGAACAATAATCCCACCGGGATAGATATCCATGATTTCCACATAGATGACAGCAACGATTAGTCCGATAAAAAGCGTCTCAAAAGTCATGGGGCTTTCCAATATTCTCCCAATACTCGACAAGCTCTTTCCCTGCACCTCCCATATTACCCATCCCAACCAATACAGCTTCTCCTTTCTCTGTATCAGAAATTTCTTCCATGATTTTCTGAGGAGCATGGGGCTTAGAGACACATAGCTCTGTTTTCCCAGACAATTTCAGCCTCCTTTTGAGGACATGGGCATGGTCTCCGATGAAGAAGAACTTTCGAATCTCAGGAAAAGCTCCTTCTTTTAGAGCTTTCAGCCACTGGAGGGTTCTGTCTCCTCTGTCTCGCCTGAGATTGAGAAGTCCAATGATTTTTTTTCCGTTGAAAAGCTTTTTTTCTAGGAGTCCAGATAAAACAAATTGTGTAGATTCTGGGTCATTGGCAGCAAAGCAGCTGACAAGAAGCCAGCACCGAGGAGGTGAACCTAAATCTACGGTCCAGGTTTTGAGGCTTCCAAAATCTGGTCGAGCTTTGATCATGCCTTGAAGGGCAACTTTCTTATCTATTCCCAGGAACTCAGCCACACCAATAGACAGCCGAATATTTTCTTCCAGCTCAAAGGAGGGAAGATTATTCTTTGACTGGAAATATTCCGCAAACGAATCTCCAGGAATCTGGATGATTGTAGAGCTCATTCTTTCTGTCACCTCTTTGAATACGGGAAAAAATTCCCCTTGTGGGACAAAGACAGTGCCGTTTTCTGGAATGCTGGAGGCAAAACAACGAGCTATATCCTCCTTTGAATTTCCCATTTGAGCTAAATGATCAAAACGGACATTAGTTATGACCAGAATATGAGGCTTAAACATCTGAACTGACTCATAGTAACCGCACTCAGGATGGATACTCATCAATTCCAAAACAAGAGCCTGAGCTTGATGCTCTGCTCCTTTTCTCAGGATCTTCTTTCCTTCCAGAATAGAGGGAGAGCCTCTGCGTTTGATCTCTTTTTCTTCCCCATCTGGAAAGATGATGACAGGTTTTGAGCCTGTAGTTCTGGCCAGCACAGCGAAACCTGCCTCTCTCAATGAAGCGGCTATGAGTCTTGTGACGCTCGATTTTCCCCTTGTCCCGGTAACACAAATTCGGAGGGGGATTCTTTGTACATTCTTATTAAGAATAAAACGCTCTGCAAAAAAATATATAACGAGAAGGACAGCAAACAAACCCGTAACAATAAATTCTCTAATGAACAATCTCCTTATATTATGAATAAAATTCTTACATAAATAAGGTGGGCTTGATAAATCAAGCCCCTACAAATAAATCATACCCCTGCAACAGCTCTACGCACTCTGCTTTTTACAAAAAAGCAGCCTGTCCCCTTTTTATATTCAATTTACTTACTAGAAAGGCATATAAGGAACAACCTGCGAAGACCTTTCTTCTCTTGCCTTTCCTAACACTCTAAGAAAAGTGGAAGAATAAATGTTGGATCTATCCGTTCTATCATACTTTGCTTTGATAATCTCGGTAATCACCTTGAGCATCTGGCCTTTTCCAGCCTTTCCCCATAAGCACGGCTCGTTAACCATCATCAGATATTCAGTGCCAACGGCTTTTTTGAACTCATCCAGCTTACTAAAATAAGCAACAGGATCTACTTCACTGGACCAAACAAGTCCAAATGCAGACTCTTTTTCTTTGATGAGTTCCATGACTTCCTTATCGGGTAAGTTCTTATCGAGAATTGCCAGAGGTTTTTTGGATTCTTTTAAAAGAAGCTTGGCTTGTGAACCATCCACTTCTTTGACGAGGAGGAGAAGGCCGCTTTTGTTCACTGCCTTTATAATCTGCTTTCCTTCCTCACTCAATCCCTGTTCATCGAAAAGAAATGATGGATTCTCGACAAAGGCAAAATAAAGTCCTTGCTTAGCCAAGACTTGAGCCCAGCTCGGACCATCGCGAAAAGCATTTATTCCGTTGAGTCCAGCCATAATCGTTGTTTTTCCCCGGCGGACATCCCCGGTGAGTCTGCTGGAAGAAGAATAATAAGAAAGACCCTTCGCTTTCTCTATCTTCTCTGATGCGGACAGAAATTTGTTCAGGATATCCACCCTGAGTCTGTCACTTGAAAGGCCTTCTTCTTCCTTCATGACTGCGAGCTGTAAATCCACATGGGAATCTTTCGCATCCTTATGATGTTCAACTACTTTGCTTAGCGGAGAAAGTTCGAAATTAATGAGGTTTTGGTATTTCAAATAATAAGTCTCTTGCCGAAGCGGAGGGAAAAAGTCTCCAGATTCAGATGCCAGTATTTTAACAGCAGCATGAACAAAATCACCTGTTTTCTTCAACATCTCTGGTTTGATCAAATCGCTATCATCCCGGCTCTGGTGGTATTTAATGGCTCCCCTGGTAATTATGAAGAACCCAGGAACTCCCTTTTCTAAAAATGGAGTATGATCTGATCCTCCAGGGCCTCCGCGCTGAGGCATGACAAAGTCAAGTATCTCTTTAGGGAGTTTCTCTTTGAGAAGTTTCCAGATTTGAGGACCATAGTAAACACCTTGAAAAGGTATCTTACCACTGCCATGACCCACCATATCCATGTTGATGTAAGCTACGGTTTTTTCTATGGGGAAAGGAGGATGATCTGCATAATGCCTTGAGCCCAAAAGCCCCTGCTCTTCTCCCGCCCAGAGGCAAAAAATGACTGTTCTTTTAGGCTTGGCCCGATTAAGCTCCATCACGCGGGCTATCTCCATAACGACCGCGGTTCCCGAAGCATTATCATTGGCTCCGTTCATAATATCTCCCATCGGGCTTATGCCCAAATGGTCCATATGTCCCCCGATGATTACGTATTCATCCTTAAGGACTTTATCGCTGCCAGTTATTTTTGCCAGAACATTCCTGGTTGGCCTTTTTTCATCGAAGATGGCATTGACAGATACAAAAGCTTTTACTCCTGTTTCTAAGGATTTGGGGAGTTCGGCTCTGCGGCCCATTGCTGGGATTGAGTAGCGGATTTCTGTACTCAGGTCTTTGAAAATGAAATCCATTACTTTCCTCTCGACCGATAAAACCACAAAATCTGGTTTATATTGTTCCTTTTTTAACCTCACCCGAAAATAACGACTCGCGGCGGTAGAAAGTCTGAAAAAGATAACCCCTCTTGCTCCAAGCTTTTGGGCAGCTTCAATTCTTTTCTCCATCTTCGTCGCATTACCCAGCTTTTTCTCGAGTCTTTGGGGAGTCTCGGTAGTAAAAATAACTATTTTCCCTTTCACATCGCCTCCAGCATAATCATCGTGCTCCTTATCAGGAGCATGGATTCCGTAGCCAACAAAGACAAGTTCAGCAGTAAAGTGCCCTGAACCTGAAAATCTCTGGACTCTCCAGTCTTCACCGTAATAAAAATCTCTCCTTGTTTTCTCTGCAATTATCTCCAGTTTTACTCCCTCTTTAATATTTCGGTGCTCGATAGTGAAATTCTGGAAGTACGTGCCGTTATCACCTGCTGGTTCTAAGCCCCACTCTTTAAACTTGGACGCGGTGTATTCCTCTCCCATTACACCGCTTGGCTGACCGCTCTCCCGTCCCTGCATGGAATCTGACGCCAAATCTTTTATGTAACTCCACGCAGCTTGGGCATCAAAAGAAACCTTTTTCACCTTGGCCACAGTTGGAGAGAGAAGAAGTAAAGATGTCAGGAATAGACTTAGGAATATTCTCACTGAAAACCTCCTTCTAAAGAATTATAAAGGTATAATATTATAGCGGAACAAGTTGTTCAGCTCCTGCGTCGAACAAGATGTTTGATTCCCTCCAGGAGCATATTTATATGTTTAAAAGAAACATAGATATGAGTTGAAACTCTCACACCATAGGTCCCGGCTTTCCTATTCCCTATTGTCCTGACAACAATATTGTATTTTTCCCTCATATAATTGACTATTTTTCGAGACTCAACTCCTTCCACAGAAAAAGCAGTCAGCCCTCCACTAAGATATGGATCCTGTGAAGTGTGGAGTTTAACTCCTGGGATTTTTTTCAATTCCTTCTTTAAATATCCTGCCAGAGTTTTAATCCTGCGTTCTATTCTCTCCTTGCCGATAGCACTCTGAAAATCAAGCGCTTCTCCGAGGGCAACAGCCAGGGCATCCGCTCTCTGGCCCAGCGTTTCATATTTTCTTGCATTCTCACGACTATCCCAGCCTGAAGAGGCGATCGTTG
>JAUWJP010000164.1 GCA_030607635.1 Candidatus Aminicenantota bacterium | reverse complement strand
ATATTTTTTTGGCGACAAAGTAGCCGATAGCAGAGCCTACCAGAATATCGGATGCCCAATGTTTGTCTAGATGAACCCTAGAAAATGCGGCCATGGATGCCAGACTGTACGCTAGAATGTCGATATAAACTTTCTTCGATTGATTGGCAATTACAGTTGCCACTGCAAATGCCGAAGAGGCATGACCCGAAGGAAAGGAAGCGACCCTTGCCCTCGTAGAAAATGGATGAAAGCTGTGACTGGACTCACCCGTCCAGGGCCGAGCTCTCCCTACAACAGACTTTAAACCTCTGACAATTATCCCTGTTGTCACCCAGCTTTCCAGGCTCAACAGAGCTGTCACCCTCAGGCTGTTGTTATCAGAAACCTCACCGGAAACATATAAAACCGTCATCAAACCTATTAAAACGACTCCGTTGCCAAGATGACCAATAGTTTTAAAAATATCCTCTGATGATGAACTGCGATGATCCTGGGCCCATTGCTGAATATCCTGGTCAACAGAATAAAGAAGGAGTCCTGCCCCCAGGACAGCTGATAAACTTAAGAAATCTCCTCCCTTCCAGTTTTTTGGTGATACAAGAACATCGACAAAATCATCACCAAAATTTAGCAAAAATTCCTTGTTGAGTTTGTCCTCATCCTCAGAAGATGTCTCTGCAAAGAGAATATTTTGAGAGGGAGAAAAAAATAAAATACCCAGGAAGATGAAAACACACAGGTTTTTCGGAAGATTATTCATCTGATGTGTTAGTTAAGAATCTGCCATCATAGCTTCGATAGCCTTGATTGTTTTTTCTGTTGCTCCCTGTAATGAATTTAAGGTTTCCTTGGCGCTTCTTCCCATTTTTTCCAGGGATTCCTCGTCTCGAGCCAGGAACATCTCATCCAAATCTTTATTTTTATTTATTATTCTAGCCGCTCCGGACTGGACAAATTTCTCCGCTAAAAAGGCAAAATTCTCCATATGAGGCCCAAAAAAGATAGGCTTTTTGTAAAAAGCGGGCTCGAGTAAATTTTGACCTCCCCAGGGCACCAAACTTCCTCCAACAAACGAAACATCAGAAAGAGCATAAAAATGAGCCAGCTCACCTATTGTATCCAGGATCAATATATCCCATTGTTTATCCGGTGAAACCTGCGTCCTCCTCATCACTTTAAAAGGAAAATCCTGGCAAATTCTTTCCACTTCATCAAATCTTTCCGGGTGACGAGGCGCCAAAATCAACAGGAGATTTTCTTTTACACTTTTTGCTCTTGAATACGCTTCAATCAGTTCTTTCTCTTCTCCCTTCCGAGTGCTTCCGGCTACAATTACTCTATTTGTCACGGGAATGCTCAAATTACTTTTTAATTTCAGAAGATCCTCTTCGGTCAAGATGGGCAGATTAATCTCGGATTTCAAGTTTCTGACCACTTCAACCACACCTGAATTCACACCTATTCTTTCAAGGTTTTCCTTATCTTTCTCTGTTTGGACAAGGAAGAGATCTATGTTTTTTAATATTTTTTTCGCTACAAACTTAAACCTGGAATACCTTTTAAAAGAGCGCGAAGAGATTCTGCCGTTAATAAGGAGAACACCTTTTGTCTGTCTGTTTGCTTCTCTTAAGAGATTGGGCCACAATTCCGATTCAGCCAAAACAAACACTCTTGGCCTAAGTGTATTAAAATATTTACGAACAACATATTTGAAATCTAAAGGAACAAAAAATATATTATCCGCATCAGTCAATTTCTCCTTGGCTACTCTCATGCCTGTGTTTGTAAGAGTAGAAAAATGAATGGTCCAAGCAGGGTGCTTCTCCTTGATTTTTCTGATTAAATTCTGGAGCGAGAGAACTTCCCCTACTGAAACAGCATGGATCCAAAGTGATTGTTTCTGGGCATCGTCATCATTAAGCCTTCGCCCTAATCTATCTCTCAAAAAAAAGCTCTCTCCTCTTAATAATTTTATCCTCACAAAATGGACAGGGATATATATCAAAAGAGATATCAAGAGAACGAATGAATAGAAAACGTACATGTTCAATGACTATACTAAATTCCTTATTCGTGTGCAATATTCCTGGGGAGTATTCCTGGGTTCCAGAGGACGTTCCCCGAGGTCCCATCCTTTTCATCTTAAAATAGGTTTCATTAATCGATATTTTTTCTTATCGATTTAATCAATAAACAAAGGATGGCACATCGGGAAACACTCCCTTTTACTCTAAAGCGAAGCACTTTGGGAAACTCCCCTTAAAAAGTAAAGGGTGGCACTTTGGGAAACGTCCCCAAAAAAAACAATTGCCCTTCTGCCCCAAATTTTGATAGTCTACAAGAGAGATATTCATATTCGCTGATATGCATTGAATGTAAAAGGATAAAAAATGACTGAAGAGAGAAAAGAATCACCTGAAGCAAAAAACAAAAAAGATCTTAAACAAGAAAAAGAAAAGAAGAAAGAAGAGAAAGCAAAAGCCGCAGTTTCCGCTAAGGCTGAAAAAAAAGCAAAAAAGGAAAAACCTAAAAAAGAGAAAAAAGCAAAAGCCAAACCTGAGGCCCCGCCCGAGCTGGAAAAACCGCTTGAGCCAGAAGTACTCCCTAAGCCGGAAAAATTACACGAGGTAGAAAAACCGCCTGATATTGAAAAACCATCTGAGCCTAAAGAACCTGCCGAAGTAGAAAAGCCGGCAGAACTAAAAGAACCAGCCGAGGTAGAAAAAGCACCTGAGGCAGAAACACCAGCTGAACCGGAAAAAAAGCTTGAAGTAGAAGAGCTTCCCAAGCCAGAAGAGCCAGCCGAAGCGGAAATGCCAGCCGAAGTAGAAAAGCCCCCCGAGGCAGAAGAACCAGTAGAGCCAAAAAAGCCAGCTGAGGTAGAAAAACCTCCAAAGCCAGAAAAACCTGAAGCTGCAGCCTCTGCTTCCCCTGCCAAGAAAAAAAAGATTAATAAAATGACTCTTGCCGAGATCGAAACAAAATTAGAAGATGTCAAGATTAAAATGGGAGGCTTGGATTCTAAATATGCACAGCACCTTATCCTAAGAAAAAATTATCTAAACTCCTTAAAGTAAAACATACAAAGTGTTAGCCCCAGTTTAATACTGGAATCTTCAAGAAAGAATAAACAAATAAGGGTTGCCACTATTTTCCCACTCACTTAACTAATAGATATGTAAGACCTTGAAGAGCGGGCAATGAGAGCTTTATAAAACTTCTCATATTTGCCGTTTTGTCTTTAAAGCTATAGATAAATAATAATTTACATTCCTTGGCTTTTTTGCTACTATTACAAAATAATTCCTAAGGAGTGGCTTTTGACACTGAGTAAAGAAGAAAAAACAAAAATCATCAAAGAAAACAAAATTAAACCTTCTGACACAGGTTCACCAGAGGTTCAGATAGCTCTTATAACCAATAGAATAAATTATTTAGCTGAACACTTTTCAACACATAAAAAAGATCATCACTCCCGGACTGGCCTTTTGAAAATGGTCGGGAGGAGAAAAAGACTCCTGGAATACCTAAAAAAGCAAGACCCCAGTCGATACGAAAATCTGATCAAAAAGCTTAAGCTTAGAAAATAGGCTAAGGTCTCGGAGTGAAAATGTCTGACAATAAAACCAGCATAGAAATAAATAACCGCACTCTATCTTTAGAAATAAATAAAATAGGCAAGCAGGCTGATGGTTCAGCTTTTCTCCGATACGGAGATACGATCATGTTTGCCACCGCAACCTCCAAGAAAGAAATGAAAGAGATGAAGCCTTTTCTTCCCTTGATAGTTGATTACAGAGAAAATACATATGCGGCAGGAAAAATACCTGGCGGCTTCTTCAAAAGACAAGGGAGACCTTCAGAAAGGGAAATTATTGTCAGCCGTCTAATAGACAGACCAGTAAGAACTCTTTTTCCAGAAGGCTATCATTATGATACTCAAATTATTGCCCTTCTCCTCTCTGCTGATTTAGAGAATGAACCTGACACTCTCGGTATTATCGCAGCCTCGGCCGCCCTCTATTTCTCTGACATTCCATTCACGACTCCTGTGGGAGCAGTGAAAGTCGGCTATCTCAATAACGAATTTATCATCAACCCCACTGTGAAGCAGCTCGAAGAGAGCCCTCTCAACATGGTGGTCGTGGGTACGGAAGAAGGAATAATTATGATAGAGGCAGGCGCCACAGAAGTTGAAGAAGAGAAAATTCTAGAAGGTATTATCTTAGCTCAAAAGACTATAGATGAAATTATCAAAATGCAGAAAGATCTCTACAGTAAATTAAACATACAAAAAAGAGAATTCAGTGTTAAAGAAATTGATCAATCGAAGCTGGAAAAGATCGAAAAGAATATTTCTTCTTCTCTGCTCACCGCTATCCTGGCCAAAAATAAAAAAGAAAGAGAAGAGGCAACAAAAAAAATCCTGGATGATCTGATAGCACCCATTCCCGAGGAAAACGAAGACGAAATCAATGAAACTAAAGAGATATTCCAATCTATCCACAAAAAACTAATCAGAGATTTGATTTTAAATGAGAAGAAAAGATCTGACGGAAGAGATTTCAACGAAATAAGACCGTTGTCTATTGAGGTCGGGATTCTGCCTCGTACGCATGGCT
>JAUWJP010000202.1 GCA_030607635.1 Candidatus Aminicenantota bacterium | reverse complement strand
AAGGAGTGTATTCTGGCCGCAGGGTTAAAGAGCGCCCCGCCTTATCTTTAAAAGTGTACATTTCTTTGAGAACGATATCAGTAGTCTGTCCTGTCCCTTTTTCAAACAGCTCTGTGGCTTCAAAGACGGGGGTCCTGATTTCTTTGTAGGCATAGAGTTCGAGGACTTTTTTGGTAACCGACTCAACTCGCTGCCACTTCTTTGCTTCCCGAGGAAGGATATCTTTTGTTCCCTTTATGGCAGAGATTTGCTTCTTCATTTCTCCGTAAACACTCCTATCTCCCTGAATTTTTTGTATCTCATTTTCAATCTCTCTTCAGGGGATATCTGTTGCAGCTTTTTTAAAGTCAGATTAAGGACTTTGTCTACATTCTTGAATGTTTGCTCACGATTTATATGTGCACCGCCAGGAGGTTCAGCAATAATTTTATCAATTATTCTCATATCCAATAAATCCTGGGCGCCAATCTTTAAATTCTCTGCGGCTTTGGTAACAGCTTTCTGATCTTTCCAGAGGATCGCCGCACAACCTTCAGGGGAAATAACGGAGTAGAAAGAATACTCTAGCATAAAAATGGCATCCCCCACACCTACAGCCAGCGCTCCTCCACTCCCACCCTCTCCAATAACCACGTTTACAACAGGAATTTTCAATTTTGAAATTTCCCTTAGATTATAGGCAATCGCTTCTGCTTGACCCTGCTCTTCAGCTTTAATCCCCGGGTATGCTCCGGGCGTATCGATAAGGGTTACTACCGGATGGCCAAATTTTTCTGCCAATTTCATGATTCTGAGGGCCTTTCTATAGCCCTCTGGATTAGCCTGGCCAAAATTGCGATCTATTCTCTCCTTTGTTGTCCGTCCTTTTTGATGTCCTATAAAACAAACGGTGCTCCCTCTATAGAAACCAAACCCAGCCACGATAGCAGGATCATCTCCAGCGCGGCGATCTCCGTGGATTTCCATAAAATCCTCGGTCAAATACTCTATATAATCCAGAGTATAGGGCCTCTTGGGGTGGCGAGCTATTTGAACGATGTGCATAGGAGTAAAATGAGGACTGATCTTGGCCCATTCTATCTCTATTTGTTTTTCGAGCTGAGCGATTTTCTCTTTTTTGTCTGCTTTCTCGCTCGATTGGAATTTATCCATTTTCTCTTTGAAAGCGACAATATTTTTTTCTATTTGATAAAAATCTCTTTTTTCTTTCATTTCTCTGCAGATAAAAAAATGTCTTTTTTACCCATCTATTCTATAGAGTTGCCTGAATTAATGTCAAGATGAGAAAAGATGGGAGCAACGCTATTTCATAAAACCTATGCCTTAGTAATGAGTTACAGCGGATTTGGGGATGGGTACAGAGTCAGGGATTCTGCTTATAAACTTTTAGCTTTTGGGCGGGACTGTGGAGGAATTTCAGGCTTCCTTCATCATCCGTTTCCATTTCCATCGTTATCCCGTTAATCTCCAGAAGCATCGAGCAAGGGGATTCTTCATCAAATTCAAGGGAAAGGGGAACTTCGAACAGAGGAATGATATATGCAGAAAGCTCAACAGGCTCTTGGAGGTGACACCGAAATTTCTTCGCTACGACCATATAGCAGGAGAAAACAGGATTCGGCAAAAGAAAGGCATCCCTCTTTATTTTAACTATGCTCTTCTGCTCCTGTCCTGAGACACGGATTGTATTCTCAACTTGACCATCCACAATTAAACTTGAAATCTCTTGAGCTATTCCACCAACAGAAAATTTAAAATTGAATTGATGAGGAATGAAACTTTTATCCAGACGAAGGATGAGGCTATGGATTTCCATGTCAACCGGTTTTGTCATTCGGCCTTTTACCGAAAGGATATAACCCATCTCATCGGACTGCCAAGTGTATTCCTCGTAGCCCACCCTCTCATCTTGAAAATATATAGAAAGAACTCCACTTTCAACTTCCTCTTCATACTGTGCCGCAAAGTCAAAGAAACAAAGCAACAATAAAAACATAAAGATGATTATAACCAATACTTTCTTAAACATTTTATATCTCTATTCTATGCCGCTTATTCAACGATAACGGCTGTACCATAAGCTAAGATTTCAGAGGCACTCTGCATGATCATCGAAAAGGAGTAGAGGGACCTTGAATGATACCCTCCACCATTATATAGCCTCCAAAAAAAGAATAATCATAGCACCAATGGAGAACAAAATCCAACCGATTCTCCTCTCCAGGCGATTATACACTGAAGCCCAATAGAGCCTCCATACATTTTTGGGGGGTTTTTTAGTTCCATTTTGCTCATCACCTCCTCAAATTTTCCCATTTCCTCAAATTCTTTTCTGCATTCCGGACACTCCTCTAAATGCTTCTCTACTGTTTTCCTCTGCTCTTCCTATGTCTGACAACTTCATAAAGAAAAACCGAGGCAGCGGCTGAAACGTTAAGGGAGGTTATACTACCCAATAGAGGGATAGAAAGAATTTTATCACATTTCTTCCTGATGAGAGGGCGTAATCCCTTCCCTTCAGAGCCCAAGACAAGGCCTACAGGCAGTTTATAATCAAACTCATACCAATATTCTTTGCCGGCAGCTTCTGCTCCCACAAGCCAAACTCCCCGGTTTTTCAAATCATCCATTGTTCTGGCCAAGTTTTTTACTCTGGCCACTTTCAGGTATTCCAGGGCCCCGGCCGATACCAAGGAAACCGCCTCTGATAAACCAACAGTTCTCCTTTCAGGCAGAATAATTCCGTCCGCACCAGCTCCTTCAGCGGTGCGGATAATAGCTCCTAAGTTCTGTGGGTTTTCTATCCCATCCAGCAAAACAAGAAACGGAACATTTGCTGAAGACAATATAGAATCAAGAGAAGAAAACTCTTTCGGGGTCAGTAAAGCCACAACACCCTGATGGTTCCGGTCCAGCCTGTCAAGTTTTTGTTTGGGAACGAAAAGAAGGGGGATATGATTGGCCTTAGCCAGTTGAATGATTTCGCTTATTTTCTTCTGTCTTTTTTCCTTCTGGATCAATATTTTATTGACTCGATTGGGGCAAGATTTAACGATTTCAAAGAGAGGATTAAGACGGCTTATTTTTTCCATCGCCAATCATATTAATATTCATGATGATGCGAGTCAAGAAGACTCCACCCTTAAGAAAAAAAGGAGAGAAGAAATATCTAAGCTTAATTTTCTTTAACTCTTCTCAACAAATATACATCAAAAAAATGGGGACAGGCCCCATTTTGTAAGAAAGAGGACATTCTCAACTTGAGGACATAACAGCAGAAAATGGGGCCTGTCCCCATTTTTTCTTAATGTGCCAATTCTTTTTTCCAAAAATCGATGCAACTTTTCTTTTGTTTTTTACGTATATATAGGTGAGACTAAAAAATAATGATAAAGGAGATATAGATGAGATTAAGAACAAAACTTTCAATTTTTTTGATGGCCGTTATATTCACTTTTGTCGGATTTAACCTCATTGTTTTTTCACCAGCAATGGATTTATTAAGAGTTGGAAAAAAAGCAGGCAATGAGATTATAGCCAATGTTCTGCTTAAGGAAGAACCAATCACCAAACATTCCGGTAGTTCATAAGGACGAGGCTTTTATGATAAAAAGAATGAGGAGCGAAATCATCAAAATCTGGGATTGGTTGATAATTGACTTTGAGAAGCTGATGCTCTCCGCTTCCAAAGGCAGATTAAACCTTCAAGCTCAACCGATTCCCATCCTTTAAGAGGCTGCGGTTTCTCCCGGACGAGTAAATCGCAGCCTCTTTTTTTATCCTTCCCCAGCTTTTTCCACTGTTGATGCTTACTCTTATTTATTTCTTCTTGACAAGAACTTGAGCCCAGGAAGCAATAGCTACCCCCTGGCCTATTTCACCCAGCCCTTCATTCGTCTTAGCTTT
>JAUWJP010000047.1 GCA_030607635.1 Candidatus Aminicenantota bacterium | reverse complement strand
GGTTCCTTATCAAATCTATTTTCTTTTGGGAAAATCCCATCAGGCTCTGGGGGAATTCGATCAGGCCATTGCCGTCTACAACAAGGCTCTCTCCCATTATGGGATAAATTTAAACCTTCTTAATTCAATAGGAGAATGTTATTACCGCCTGGGGATATGGGATGAAGCCCTGGCCGCGTGGGAGAAATCATTGGAAATCAACGACCATCAACCTGATGTTGAGGAAAAGGTAAAAATCCTTAAAAAAAAGATATCTGAGTTAGATTGAGGATATCCTGTTTCCTCCATTATTCCTGCTTTTCTGGGGTAAATAGAGGCTTATATTCATCTATCCTTTCTGCTATGATTGAATTACCTGATTATTTGGGAAAACATCCCGGAATAGACTTGATTATAATAAATATCATAAAATACATAAGAGAAGGAAGATATGATTATGAATAAAAGAATATGGATTCCGGCTGTGATTTTCCTCGTTTTGGTCGGGTTGCTCATCTATTTGTTCTTCTTGAAAGCCAGGCCCGAGAAAGAAATAAGAAGCGATAAGACCCTGAAGGACTTCCAATCCATGTTGAGTCCGGTTAAGATCGAGGAGCTGAATATCATCCTGTTTACTATTGACACACTCAGGGCGGATCATTTGGAATGCTATGGCTACGACAAGGTAAAATCTCCTCAAATCAATCGATTGGCGAACGAAGGAATTCTGTTTGAACACAACATCGTCCAGGCTCCTCTAACTCTTCCCTCCCACTCTTCAATCCTGACAGGGACCTATCCTCTCCTTCATGGCATCCGCGATAACGGGGGATTTTACCTTGATGAGAGCCATATTACTCTGGCTGAATCTTTGAAAAACAAAGGTTATACAACCGGAGCCTTCGTGGCTGCTTTTGTTCTCGATTCTCGTTGGGGGCTGGATCAAGGTTTTGACTACTACTATGATAATTTTGACCTGACAAAGTACAAAACAGTAAGCCTTGACTCTGTCCAGAGAAGGGGAGACGAGGTGTTGGCAGAAGTCTATAAATGGCTGGAGAACCAATCTCAGCAGAAATTCTTCGCCTGGATTCATCTGTACGATCCCCATACCCCGTACGATCCTCCGGAGCCTTATAAAACAGAGTACCAGGGGAGACATTTCGGACTCTATGACGGTGAAATTGCCTATGTCGATCAACTGATTGGCGAATTTCGGGATTTTATGGAAGAGAAGAATTTATTTGATAAGACTCTTATTATTTTTACTGCAGACCATGGGGAAAGCCTCGGCGAACATAAAGAAAGTGCCCATGGTTTCTTCATCTATGATTCCGATATCAGAGTGCCCCTCATCATTCGGTTCCCAGAAGGAAAATATGCCGGTCATGTGGTATCCAACCAAGTGAGAAGTATAGATATTATGCCCACTGTTCTCCATCTTCTTGACGAAGAAATGCCGGAAAGCGTGCAAGGAAAAAGTTTATTACCTCTTATTTTAGAGGATGAGGCTCAGGATGAGCGCTCTGCCTACAGTGAGACGTACTGGCCTAGATATCATTATGGCTGGAGCGAACTAAAGTCCCTGCGTAAAGGACAGTACAAATTTATCGATGCCCCCCAACCAGAACTCTATGACATATACGAGGACCCAGGAGAGGTCAACAACCTCGTCAACAAAAAAGCCTCCTTAGGCCATGAGATGAAAAGAGAGTTGTTGGCCTTGATCGAAGAATATGCCGTAGAAGGAATCGAGGATGTAGGCCCCAGAAAAATCGATAACGACTCCTTGGTAAAACTCCAAGCTTTAGGATACATAGGTTCTTTCCACACCAAAGCCAAAGAAAAAGAGGGCAAACTGGCCGATCCGAAAGACAAGATCGAGCTCTATAATGAGATAAAGCTCGCCCAGTTTTTGGTCACAGAAGAGAGGATGGACGAAGCTGAGAAAAAAATAAAGGATGTCTTAGGGAAGGATCCTTCTGTTCTTGAAGCCCGGTACATCCTTGGAAACATCTATTCAAAACAGAAGAAATATGATGAGGCTATCGAAGAATTCAGAAAAGCCCTTGAAGTGGATCCAGATTATTACGAGTCCATATTTGGAATTGCTTTAGCCTATAAAAAATCTGGAAAAGATGATAATGCTATCGTGGGATTTAAGCGGTTGATCGATATTGACCCCAAGGATACGAAACCCCTTTTGCATTTAGGAGATATATATGAAGAGCAAGGTGAGCTGGATGAGGCCATGAGATATTTAAAGTCTGCGGTGACTATCGATCCTGAAGGTCCTGTTTTTCACAATAAATTAGGTGCTGTGTATCTTAAGAAGAAAATGTACGACATGGCCGAAAAAGAGATTAAAACAGCTCTGAGCATTGAGAGGAGCATTCCCCTTCTGAATGCTCATTTCAATATGGCTTTGCTTCATGAGGCAAGAGGGGATTTTAACCTGGCTGTTGTGGAATACAAAAAAGAGCAAGAAACAAGTCCATTTAACCACATGCCAGATTTCAATCTAGGCCTTTTGTATGCAAAGGCAAAAGAATTGGAAAAAGCCATAAAAGAATTCAAAAGCTGTATAGAGAAGAATGATAAACATGCAAATGCCTACATTTTCCTGGCTAAAGCTTATATGGACAGCGGAAGAGACCTCGATGAGGCTGCTCGTTTTGCAAAGAACGGACTCAGTCTCAATCCAGATTTGAAATCCACTATTCTCGGCCATTTTATCCTGGCTGATATCTATAACAGATTGGGAAGATACGAAGAATCTCGACAGCACGTTGATAAAGCAAGAGAATTACAGAAAACACTCTCTTATTAATAAGCTTTGCTCCCAAGATACGTGATAAAGTGAGATTTATTTCCAATTACGTTTGTCATCTCGAAGAGCGCAGGATTGCCTGCTATAACTTGGCAAGACAGAGCTCTATAGCACGATGCTTTTCCTCTTTTATTTGTCGAGATGTAAAATTTATCACTGGGCAGGCTTTTGTGCTTGATGGAAGAGCGATTATTAGAGGACTGGCAACTCAGAAGCAGAAAGTCTAATTTTTACATTTATCAGCCCTATTTTTAGGGCTTCAAGTCTTTTTTATTAATGCTGCCATTTTCTTTATGTAGCCAGGGTTTGTGCCGCAGCATCCTCCGATGAGATTGGCACCGTTATCTATCATCTGGGGAATATAGCGAACATAATCTTCCAGTCCTTGCGAATAAGACACCTCACCTTCTGCAGAGAGAGAAGGCTTCCCGGCATTCGCTTGAGCAAGGAGGGGGAGAGTGGTTTTTTCTCGCATGACCTTAATCAAATCAGCCATTTCAGCGCTGTTTAAAGTGCAATTTGTTCCGAGGACAGGAACATCCTCTTTTTCCAGTTCTTCAATGCATTGGGCGGTACTGTTACCCATCAGGGTAAAGAAGCCTCTTGGATGAAGGTTGAAGGTCATAGTCACAAAAATCGGCAAATCAGAGGACTTTCTTGATCCTCTCAGAGCGCAAAGCGCTTCTTTTAAATCGTACTGAGTCTCTATCAATAAAAAATCTACTTTTCCCTCAGCCAAGCCTTTAGCCTGCTCAGCATAGGCTTCTTCAAATTCTTCTTCTGTGAACTCCCCCTGCGGCTGAAGGAATTTTCCTGTGGGGCCCATGCTTCCAGCAACAAATTTTCCTTCTGGTTTAGTTTCATTGGCAATAGTAGCCGCAGCAAGATTCAATTCATAACATCTTTTTTCTAAACCATGAGACGAAAGCTTAATTTTGCTTCCTCCAAAACTGTTGGTGAGAACAACATCAGAACCAGCATCGAAATAGCTTTTATGGATTTTTTTGACTATATCCGGCTTTTCTACATTCCAGGATTCAGGGCATGCTCCTTGAGGAAAACCATGACTTATGAGTTCTGTTCCCATGCCGCCATCAAGGAGAACAGTTCGCTCTCTAATTAAATCGAAAATAGATGCATTCATTCTATTCCTCCTTAATAAATAAATATATTTGGCTTCATGTTATCTGACAAAATTAACCTTAATCAGGAATTGAGTATTTGTTTTACTGATGGAAAAAGCTCCATCTCTGTATGAGGCAAAAATAATGCCCCGGTATATTCGTTCATGTAGCTTGGTTCAGTATTCAATTCAATGTAGGTCATTTTTTTTGAAATTTCGTTGACCATTTCTCTGTTCTTATCAGAAAGAAGAATAAGATAGGCCCCGAGAAGAGAGCTATTCCCGATATAATGAAATTTATTTCGCTCGAGATCTGGCAGAAGACCAATGCGGATGGAATTTTCGATGTTTAAATGCTGACCGAAACCACCAGCAATATAAAAAGCGTCGATTTTATCAAAAGTCAGTCCTGCGTTTTTCAGCAGCAATGAGCATGCAGAGAACACTGCTCCTTTGGTTCGTATAAGATTAGAAATATCCTTTTCAGTGATGATAAGATCTTTCCCCCAGTAAGAATTGTTTCCCTTTTCTATAAGAAATCCTATCCCGGTTTCGTCTTCGACAAGTCTATCTTTGGCTTTCTCCACATTGAATTTTCCATGGCGATCTATATAACCATGGATGAATAATTCTGCTAAAAGGTCAACCAGCCCTGAGCCGCACAAACCTTTGGGCTTGCTGCCATTAATGACTTTATATTCCAGCTCACCATTGTTCTCTATTATTAACTGTTCGATAGCCCCTTCTGTAGCCGGCATCCCGCACTTCGTTCCGCTGCCTTCAAAAGCAGGGCCAGCAGAGCAGGCACAAGTCATAAGCCAATCACTGTTTCCGACAACCAATTCACCGTTTGTGCCTGCATCAATAAATAAGGAGATCTTTTTGGAATCACGAACAAGAGGCGTGCAGAGTAATCCTGCTGTTATGTCGCTTCCGACATAGCTTCCCACTGCTGGGCCGCAGTAGATTCTTCCTTCATAGTTCATTTTCAATCCCAGATCTCGAGAAAGAATTATCGGCACCTGATTGAAGGTAGGCACATAGGGTTCTTCCCGAATGTATCGAGGTTCAAGATTCAAAAAGAGATGAATCATTGTAGTATTTCCAGATACAGAGGCGGAATATATATCTGCCGTTGAAATTTTGGCAGATCGAGTTGCCTTATCGATAAGATTATTAACTGTCATGACGATAAGGTTGTGAAGTTCTTGAAGCCGGTCAGGTTTCTGGGCATAATTGATTCTGGAGATAATATCTTCACCACATTTTAACTGTTGATTGTAACTGGAAGCTGTGCTTAAGATTTTGCCGCTTGTAAGCTCGACTAAATAGAGAACGACTGTAGTTGTTCCAATATCGCAGGCCAGACCATAGATGTTTTTTGCCGCCTTAGCTTCCTTAACATCAATTATAGTCCAGCTTTGGCCAGATCTGAATACAACGATTGTGATTTCTCCCTTTTCTTCCCGGACAACATGAGCTAATTTTCTCAAAACCGAATATTCACAATTCAAATCTTCTGTGGAGAGCTTTTTTCTAAATTCGCGTTCAAGCCTTTTTAAATCGCTGTAACTATCTTCCAGAGTAGGCGGAGGGACTCGTAAGCTAATACTTTTCACAACAGGATTTATTTCATAAATGCCAGATATGTTATTTTTATGTTCCTCAAAAAATTCAGAACCAGAAACAATTTTAATCGAGAGCTCCTGGAACTGCGGCAACTGGATGGTAAGATTATCATTGACTTCTGTCTGACAGGCTAAAGCATATCCTTGTCTGATAAGCTCTTCAGAGAGAGCTGCTGAGTGCTTGCTTTGATAAGTTCCGCTTAAGACCCGAATTACGCAATCACCGCATGTCCCTTTTGCACCACAAGTCGCTTTTAGGGGTAGGTTAGCTTTTTTTGCCGCATCGAGAATACTTGTGCCTGAAGAAACACTGACAGTGCTCTCAAAAGGGAAAAATTTAACCTTATACTTTTTGTTCACGAGCTTTGCTATTTATGTTAATTTGACATTCTTCACAAAGGAGGGGATATCCGATGCTTCCTGACAGGCCACAATGACTTCCCAGCCAGGGAGGTTTTCTTCTAAATCGCCGCTTATTTGAGACACAAACCCGGGGATTATGAGTTTTCTGGTCTTAACCTGCTGTTCCAGCTTGATATCTTTAATGAATTTTGCAATCTTTTCTCCGACAAATTTTTCGGCAGCCCAAGCTGTAAGGACAGATTGACCTTCTGTGTCGCAGACGACAAGATGGGCGGAAATCCCTGAATTTTCAATTTCCCCTGAAACAATAAAGTAAGTCAAAGAGAAATTGGTGGTAACAAAAATGGGAGATTCTGGCGTTGGTTCGCCTATTGGATATACTTTAGGATCAACCTGAATTGGTTTTTGGGGATCGGTGTAGATGTTTTGCCGAAGAGTAAACAAAGTATAGAGCATTGCCTCGTCAAACTGAGGTAAAACAATGATAGAATCATATTTGCAGAGGAATAAAGAGGCTTTTGCCAGAAAATCAAATTCATTCTTGGCTTGAATAAAGGCAAAAAGAGGGTATCCAAAAGGTTTAAAATTTTTCTTCAACGCACTTCGTCTCATAATTGTGTTGTTCTGCAACTGAAGACCCGCATCCTTGGAAGCCAGATTCAGGATGAGATCATTCACTCCAGCTTCCTTTGCCTTTTCTGATTGACGGGCCAGCTCATCAAAAGAATGAGCTGTCAATACAAGACTGGCGTTGTGATTTTTTGCCAGCTCGATATCTTTATCTGTAGCTTCTTCTTGCATAAAGATTGCAGGCTGTTCATCTCTTAACCAGTCTAAACCTGCTTTTAAGACCTCTTTATCAGGACAATCCAGTATGATTCCTTTTGTCGAATTTTCTTTAACCAGTTGGAGAATCTTAAGAAAAACATCCTTCTCTTCTGAGTTATGAGATATAAAAAAGAGGTCGGTTTTGAGTTCTTCACCAACTCGCTCGACTTTGTAGTTCTCAATCTCCTTTATTTTGGAAAGAAGTTGTTCCTTATTCTCAGAGGTTCTTAGTTGAAGAGCAATTCCTGTTTGATGAAAGAAGGTTTTCTCGTGGCGAAACATGACCGTTTCATTTCCTATCTCTAAGGCGTGTGCTCCTCCTATTCTTACCAATCGAATGGGCGGCTCACTCGCGGCACCCAAAGTTTCTTTAGCTTCTTCAGAAGCATGGGGACATTCGCTTAATTCGGCTTTTTTTTGGGCCAGTTTCATGGCAAAGGCCATACAGGTTGGAACCCCACAGTCTCCACAGTTGGTTTTGGGTAATAGTTTAAATATGTCTAAGCCGGATAACGGCATGCTTAATCTCCATTTTTTAAGTCAAACATTTCGCTAATATTCTTTTTTACAACTTCTACTGCCTTGGGATGATACATAATGAGTAATTCTGCTCCAGCAGCTAATAAGCTTACGGAAGTAGCGATTTCCCAGTATGCACCCCGTAATTCTTGATCGCCCCACTCAGGGTAATCTTCTCTGGAAACTCTAGCCTCTTTTACTTTTGAACTTTCATAGCCTGGATTAATGAGCATCGGAAATGCAAGCATTTTATCACCGCCCAAACCGTCGTTGAGGATTCTTTCCATTATAGAATAGGTGTATTCAAGACCGTATCCCAATGTTCCTGTTAAAGGATCCACAACAATTTTCTCTGCAGGGAAGTTCATGTCTGTTAAGAGAATATTCAGTTGTTTGGCGAGATTAACATCTATGGGTGTTTGAGCCACGAGCGTATGATTATAGGCAATACAAGCAGCTGCTATAGTTTTATAATTGTCCGTTTCAACATAATTTATCAGGCAATTCTCTCCTTCTGTGACTTCGCAGACTTTTTTCATGACTTCATTGATTTTCTCAAAATGGCTATGTCCGGTGATGATGATCGGTATACTTACACTTTCGAGTACTTGTTTAACTATCTCTGCCGCTTCCTCTGCACTTTTGTTTCCTTTTTCCGGATGGGTTCCCTCGAGGCGCACACTGATGAGTTCTGCTCCATATTCCTCAACACACTTCTTCGCCATATCTGCAGGCTTGTCGATGACATCCCGGTAATAGTCCATCAAGGAAGCTGGGTATTTAGCCGGCACCTTATCGAAGACTTCCATAGCTATGACTGGCTGATGAGGGTGTTCGCCTTCAAAAAAATGAAAGGGAAGGGCTGTGCTTCCGCCAATAGTGATTGTATGAGAACGTGTGCCTCCTTGTTTTGCAGTTGCCCCGATTGTCACTTCAACAATTTTTCCGGGATTCGTTTCTTTAGGAATCTCAAAATTCACGGTTTGGCCTCTCTTGTTTTTTCATAATTCAATTTTTTCATGAGTTTATCAACTTCCTGATAGACTGATGATTCTGGCCTGATTTTCCAAATCGGATTTCCGTCTTGATCCATTTTTAGCAGTTTTTCATCTTCAGGAATCGAATGGAGAAGTTCTAATGCTTCCTCTTCGATTACCTTTTTTACTGGCAAGGTTATGGAATTTTTCACTCTGTTTAGGATTAAATACTTTTCTTTTACTCTGGTTTCAAGCTCTTTAAGCAGCCGGCTAATTTTTCCTGCAGCCTGAATCCCCCTGACAGAAGGATCGGATACAATAAGCAAGATGTCAATATTCTGCGCAGTCCGACGGCTCAGGTGTTCCATCCCTGCTTCATTATCGATTACCACAAAATTATAATTCTCGCCTAAGGTCTTTAAAATATCCCGCAATAAATTGTTGGCATAACAATAACATCCAGGTCCCTCAGGGCGTCCCATGGCGATGAGATCAAAGGACGGTGTTTCAGCAAGACTGGAATGAATTTTATATTCGAGGAATTGCTGCTTCGTCATTCCTCCCGGAATGTTACTGATCTTAGTTTTCATTTCTTCCCTGATGGTGCCAACAGTTTCTTTGAGTTTGATCCCGAGTAAATCGTTTAGATTAACATTTGAATCAGCATCTACAGCAAGAATCGATTGAGATACATGTTCACTCAGCCAGCGTATGATTAAAGCCGCAAAAGTGGATTTGCCGGTACCACCTTTTCCAGAAATGGCTATCGTTTTCATGGTCTTCTAAAGCCTAAAATAGAGGCGGCATGGAAAGCGCTGCATCATTCATTTTAGTAATATATTCAAGAACTTCCTCTTCTGTTACGGCCACTGTCTCGTCAGCGATCATATCGTAAAAATTTTCTATCCCTTCTTGTTTACCTATTTCACGAAGGATTGGCTCCATTTCTTCTTTGAGATTCCTGTCCATCC